>CALCJE010000271.1 GCA_937965665.1 uncultured Bacteroidales bacterium | reverse complement strand
CCGGTAATGTAGGCGAGAGTTTCGCAATGCAGGTTGCAA
This sequence comes from uncultured Bacteroidales bacterium, assembly GCA_937965665.1. Lineage (GTDB taxonomy): Bacteria > Bacteroidota > Bacteroidia > Bacteroidales > UBA4417 > UBA4417. The sequence goes on along the minus strand of CALCJE010000271.1, from coordinate 4,246 downwards.
CCCGCGAATATGACTGGTATGTACTCGAAATCAGCTCGTTTCAACTCGACAGCATGTTCGGATTTAAAGCTGACATCGCTATTATCACTAACATAACTCCCGATCACCTCGACCGCTATGATTACAGATTTGAAAACTACATTGACTCGAAATTCCGGATAACACAAAACCAGACAAAGCAGGATGCTTTCATTTATTGCCTCGACGACGAAGTTAGCGCCAGGGAAGTAAAACTAAGAAACCCGGAAGCCCGCATTTACACAGTTACCTGCGATCCGGCAAATACTTCATCAGATGCATATTGTATTGATAAAAAAATTCATATAAACATACCAAATAACCACTTTACCATGACATTGGAAGAACTGGCCCTGCAGGGCAAACATAATGTGTACAATTCGATGGTTGCCTCAATAGCCTCAAAACTCGTCGATATCCGGAGCGAAAGCATCCGTCAGTCGCTGAGTGCTTTTGAGAATGTTCCGCATCGCCTCGAATTTGTGGCACGTATCCATGGCATCGATTTTATCAATGATTCCAAGGCTACCAATGTAAACAGCGCATGGTACGCACTCGAAACCATGGATACACCTGTGATATGGATCGCCGGTGGTATCGACAAAGGAAATGATTACTCAAAACTTATTGAACTGGTAAGCCAGAAAGTGAAAGCCATTATCTGCCTTGGAATCGACAATAGCAAAATTATCGAAACTTTTGGCGATAAAGTAGGTGCCATTTACGAAACACAATCGATGGAACAGGCTGTGATGACCGCCTACACCATTGGCAAAAAAGATGATACTGTGCTCCTGTCACCTGCATGTGCCAGTTTCGATCTTTTCGAAAATTATGAAGAGCGTGGTAACATGTTTAAAAAGGAAGTGAAAAAACTTTAAAAAAAAATACAAGCGTAAAAAAATGGTTCAGATAGTTCCGAAAATACGTGGGGATAAAGTGATATGGGGAGTGGTGATCATTCTCTCCGTATTCTCTATCCTGGCTGTGTACAGCTCAACTACCACCCTCGCCTACCGCACCCGGCAGGGCAATACGGAGTACTACCTGATGAAACATATCGGATTACTTCTTTTTGGCTTTGTGCTGATGTATGCGGCACACAAAATCAAGTATGTGTACTATGCACGCATTTCGATGCTTGCCATTATTATTGCCGCACCGCTGTTACTGTACACGCTTGTATTTGGCGAAGTGCGTAACGAAGCAGCCCGCTGGACCACCCTTCCGGGAATAAATGTGATGTTTCAGCCCTCAGATCTTGCCAAACTTGCTTTGATCATGTTTGTGGCGCGAATGCTGGCCAAAAAGCAGGAAAACATCAAGGATCTGAAAAGTGCGTTTATCCCGATTCTTCTTCCTGTGCTGGTAATCTGCGGGCTTATACTTCCGGCAAACCTGTCGACCGCCGCCATACTTTTTGTAACCTGCATCGTGCTTATGTTTATTGGCGGGGTAAAGTTCAGGTATATCCTTGCACTGGCAGGTATAGGGATTGTCTCGCTGGCCTTGTTTTTAACATTCCTGATGGTATCGCCCAAATCGAGTGGCCGCCTGGGTACCTGGCAGAATCGTATTGAAAACTTCGGTGGCCGGGGTGATAACGACGAAAACTTCCAGGTGGAGCAGGCCAAAATTGCTATTGCCAACGGGGGAATTGTAGGAAAACTACCCGGGAACAGCATGCAGAAAAACTTTCTTCCCAACCCTTTCAACGACTTTATTTTTGCCATCATCATCGAAGAATATGGGTTGATCGGTGCATTGACAATCATACTGATGTACCTCATCCTGCTGTATCGCGGAATCCGGATAGCCATTAAAGCGCCCGGTAATTTCGGGGCGTTGCTGGCGATTGGTGTTACCATTAGCCTCATCATACAGGCTTTTGCCAACATGGCAGTGGCTGTTCACCTGGTACCCGTAACCGGGCAACCCCTCCCGCTCGTAAGCATGGGTGGAACCAGCATCTGGTTTACCAGTATTGCTATCGGCATTATTTTGAGTGTGAGTAAAGAAATGGATGAAGTAGAAAAACCAAAGGAAGAACCAACTGAACCTGAATATGCAACAGTCTGAAAACATACGGGTAATCCTGAGCGGAGGCGGTACCGGCGGACATATCTTCCCGGCGGTTGCCATTGCCAATGCCATTAAAGCAGCAGCACCACAAGCCGAAATACGCTTTGTTGGTGCAAAAGGCCGTATGGAAATGGAAAAAGTACCAGCAGCAGGTTATCCTATCGAAGGTCTTTGGATCAGCGGCTTGCAGCGAAGGCTTACTGCCGACAACCTTTTGTTCCCCTTCAAAGTGATTTCGAGTTTATACAAGGCACGTAAAATCATCAAATCGTTTAAGCCCGATGTTGTGATTGGTACAGGCGGATATGCCTCGGGGCCAACACTGCGGGCAGCTTCCGGAGCAGGCATACCCACACTAATACAGGAGCAAAACTCTTTCCCGGGTATCACCAATAAAATGCTGGCTGCCAAGGCCGACATCATCTGCGTGGCATACCAGGGAATGGAAAAGTTCTTCCCGGCCTCAAAAATAAAGCTGACCGGTAACCCGGTAAGGAGTGATATTGAATTCAGCAACATCAGTAAATCAGAAACACTGGCCCAGTTCGGCCTGCAGGAAGGCAAAACTACATTGCTTGTTGTAGGCGGAAGCCTGGGTGCAAGAACCATCAACCAAAGCATTGAAGCCGGTATAAACACACTGGCCGAAGCCGGAATACAGCTGATATGGCAAACCGGTAAAAACTTCGCCCCCCAGGCATCGAAAGCACTGGCACCATACGAAGGCAAAGGTTTTATTACAATGCCTTTCATCAAAGAAATGGATAAAGCCTATGCGGCTGCTGATATTGTTGTTTCGAGGGCTGGAGCTATTGCTATTTCTGAATTGTGCATCACCGGCAAGCCATCCATTTTGGTTCCCTCACCTAACGTAGCCGAAGATCACCAGACCAAGAATGCCATGGCGCTTTCAACACGCAACGCGGCTATCCTGGTAAAGGACTCTGAAGCTGCCGAAAGTCTGGTAAGTAAAATTACCGAATTAGCAGCCGATCCTGCTGAGCAACTCAGGTTAAGTACCAATATCAGTGCGATGGCCATCCGTAATTCGGCCCAGCAAATTGCTGAATATGCATTTATGCTTGCCGGTAAATCAAAAAAATAAACCGAACGATGTCGTTACACATAAAAGAACATAAAATCTATTTCCTTGGGATCGGGGGTATTGGCATGAGTGCACTTGCCCGCTACTTTCTGGCCAAAGGCTACCAGGTGCATGGGTACGATCGTACACCTACCTCGCTTACTGCCAGCCTCGAAGAAGAAGGAATGAAGATTCACTACCACGAAGACATCGCGCTGATTCCGGCTGAAACCGGCCTGGTGGTTTACACACCGGCAATTCCGGCCGACAACGCCGAATTAAAGTACCTCAGGGAAAGTGGCATACGCATGATGAAACGCGCCGAAGTACTGGGCATGCTTTCGTCAGAATACAAAACTATTGCCTGTGCCGGCACCCATGGTAAAACTACTACCTCAACCATGGTTTCGTACCTGCTGCACCAATCGCAAATAGGATGCCAGGCATTTATTGGTGGCATTTCCAGGAATTTCGGCACCAACCTGCTAATTTCGAAAACTTCGCCATATATGGTAGTCGAAGCCGACGAATACGACCGTTCCTTCCTTCACCTGCATCCCTACATCGCCATTATTACAAGTACGGACTCCGACCATCTCGATATTTATACCAATGCAGCTTCGGTTCATGAAGCTTTCAGCTCTTTTACGGGAAATATTGTTCCAGGGGGATGCCTGGTTATCAGGAAAGGTCTTGAACTGTCCCTGCACCTGCCCGAAAACGGCAAAATATACAGGTACGCAGTTAATGAAGAAGCCGATTTCTATGCTACAAACCTGCGTCTCGAAAACAACCTGTATCATTTCAATTTCCATTATCCAACCGGAAAAATTGATAACCTTACACTCGGTATTCCGGGTCTTTATAATGTAGAAAATGCTGTGGCAGCCCTGGCAGCAGCACATCTGGCTGGAGCTACACCCGAAGAATTGTACAAAGGGCTGGCAGGTTTCACAGGGGTAAAACGCAGGTTCGATATCAGGCTGAATGAAAATAACAAAGTGTATATCGACGATTACGCCCACCATCCCACGGAGGTGAGGGCCACCATCAAAGCGGCAA
>CALCJE010000270.1 GCA_937965665.1 uncultured Bacteroidales bacterium | reverse complement strand
AGGTTTTACCTTCCCCGGGAATGGTGGAGTGCACGGCAATCACTTTTTTGGTCTGCCCCGGCAGCATAAACTTCAGGTTAGTACGCAAACCGCGGAAGGATTCCGAAATGGCAGCCTTGGGGTGCTCTACAACCGGAAAATCGGTTTCGTAATTGTTGTGAGCAATGGAACCAACGATTGGCAATTTTGTCTTGCGTTCAAGCTGCTCCATACTCCGCACTTTATCGTTGAGGTAATCGTAAATAAAAATGATGAGCATGGGAACCAGCAACCCGATAAGCACACCAAACATCACGAATTTCGATTTCTGCGGCCCCAGCTGGGTAGTGGTTTCGGGATATGCAGCATCGAGCACAAAAGCATCGGGTGCATTCGAAGCCAGGCTGATCGCGGCTTCGGCCCTCTTTTTCTGAAGGAAATCGCTCATTTCCTTATTCATCTCGAAACGGCCTTTGATGCCGATCATTTGCTGCTCAATGGCCGGCAACTGGGCTATTTCGCTGCTCGATTTCCTGATTTGCTCATCGATCTGGTCGGCTTCGCTCTGAGCATTGACCATGATATTATTCAGACTTTCATCCAGGTTCTTTCGGGTAAGCCTGAGTTCGCGGTCGAGAACTTCGTAGTTTGGCGATTTTTCATTGGCGCTGAATGACAATACCTCACGTTTGCCATAGAGTTCTATCAGTTTCATTACCAGGTTATTGAAAAGGGGATCTGTAATACCCACAATGGATGGCGCCACTACCTGTTTCATTTGCTCGGCACTTCCCAGGTAGGTTTTCAGGTTTCTGAAATATTTCAGCCGCATATCCGACATGGCCTTTTCTTTCTGGAGTTCAGCCAGTTTGCCAATTACCATGGTTCCTTCCTGCGAAAGATCCACAATTTTATTCGACGACCTGAATTCGCTGAAACGCTGCGCAGCGTGGTGTAACGAATCGCCAACACTCGAAAGCTGCATATCGATAAACCGGATGGCATTTTCCGACGTTTTGTTTTTCTCGTTTAACCCATATTGTATATAGGTTTTTGTTAATTCATTAAGGTAATCCAGGTCGCGCCTTGGCTCATTTCCTTTCACCGAAAGGCTTAAAATTTCTGAGTTTTCACTAAGTTTGCCCACATTCAGCTTGCCGAGGAAACTACCCACCAAGCCGTTTATATTATTGAAATAGAAAATATATTCGGACCCTGCTCCGGGTATTCCTGTCCCTTCGCGGGGAACTAACGTAAAATTGAAAATTTCAGATGCAAACGGTTCTCCAAAACGGCATTCCTTCGAAAATGCCGCATACTGGCTTTTCCGCCAGAACCTGGTTTGAGGGTCGAAGGTAACCATATACGTGGAAGGAGATAAAATCTTAATGGTCAGCGGTACACCTTCGAGGTTCAGTTTCCCCGGGGTTTCCAAAACATCAAATGGTTCCGATTTGTACAGGCCTTCGTTGGTAAATAAGCCTTTTTTATACCAGTTCACCCTCCATTTCAGCGATTCCATGGCCTGCCGGCTCAGGGTATATGATTTTATGATCCCGATCTGGTTGTCGATAAGTGAATAGGTTCCCCAGCTTTCTTCAAAAAAACCGATAATGGAATTACTCTTGCTGTCCTGCTTCACCAGGATGGTGGTACTTACCTGGTAAACAGGATCCTGGTACAGATAATACAGGTACCCGCCTCCAAACCCGAGGATCAGGCTGAGTGCAAACCAGTACCAGAGGTTTATAAACCGGTATAAATACTCTTTGGTACTCGAAGGGAGTTCATCGTCCTGGGCAAACGTAAGGTTAGGATCGTCTAAAGTAGCCATTGCAATTTCTTTTACAGCATTGTAATTTTTATACCGGTGCCTTGCCCGGCAAATATCCCTCTCAAATTATAACTTAAATACCACCATCAGGAAAGTAACCGTGCTCAGCACCATGGATATCGTAGTAAAATTCATGACTGCCGATTTCATCATAGCAGGTTCGGCATACACCACATCATTGGGCTTCAGATAATAAGCAGGGTGTAACAAGAGGCTCCTATCTTTGAAATTCAGCCTGTAGCTCATGGTTCCTGAACTGGTTTTACGCATCACCAGCACCGTGTTTAACCTGGCCATATCCGTAAATCCTCCGGCACGGGCAACCGCATCCAGCGCATTCACACTGTTCTTGTAGAAATAATAAGGGCCCGGTGATTTTACTTCGCCCAGGATAGTAACCTTAAAATTAAGGAGTTTAACCTTCACCGTTGATTCCTTGATAAACTCATTGGCTTTCAATTGTATGGCTGCCTGTGCTTCGGAAACGGTAAGGCCCGCAACCTGAACCTGCCCAAGCACC
>CALCJE010000269.1 GCA_937965665.1 uncultured Bacteroidales bacterium | reverse complement strand
TACCTAAAATAGCAGTCGACAGGAAACTCCCCATAAAAGGAACGAATGGCATTACCGCCGACCAGGTTTTTTCACCCGAAGGCCGCTGCGAGTGGCTGCTCGATAATTATACCATTTTAGCGTCAAAACCAGGTGCCCAGCAATACTATAACTCCATTTTCGAGTTATATGCCTCATGGGGAGTCGATTTTGTAAAGGTCGACGATCTTTCAGCTCCCATCTATCACAAGGATGAGATTGACATGATCCGCACTGCCATCGACAGGTGTGGACGACCGATTGTGCTGAGTACATCGCCGGGTGCTACCCCTGTGGAAGATGCAGAACATGTGAGCAGCCATGCAAATATGTGGCGAATGGTAAATGATGTATGGGACACCTGGCCGCATATCCGGAATCTCTTCGAAGTAAGCCGTAATTGGTATCCTTTTATAAGTCCGGGCACATGGCCCGATTGCGACATGATTCCGTTGGGAAAGCTTTCTATCCGCGGAGAAGTTGGCCACGAACGCATGACCCGCCTGACAAAGGAGGAGCAATACACCCTTATGACCTTGTTTGCAGTGTTTCGTTCACCTTTATTTTTTGGCGGTGATTTACCTGGAAATGATGCCTTTACCCTTTCGCTGCTGACCAACAAGGCGATTTTGAAAATGCATCGCGAAAGCTCCGGTGTCCGCTTTCTGCAACAGGAGGATGGGAAAGTAGTTATTACCTCGGTGAACAAAAAAACAAAGGAAACTTATCTTGCTTTGTTTAATATTTCGGAAACATCGCCTGTTGAAGTAACCGTTAAACTGGCAGACCTGAATTTAAAAGGAAATGTGAAAATAACCAATATGTGGAGCGGAGCGAAAGTAGGGTCTTTCAGAGATCATTTTACGCAAACATTCAATGCACATGCTTCGGGGCTATATGTAATTAAGGCATCGGAATAAGCAGGTGATTTACAGTTTTTTTGTCATCACATAAAAATTAATATCAGGCTTAATTTCTGATCCTTTTTTAACCGTTATTTCTTTCCATCCGGTGGAAGGGTTTAGCCATTTAATGGATTTGTTAACCGAGATTTTAAGCGGCATATCAAATCCATCCACACAATTGCTCCAGCGGTATTTCAGTGTCTTTCCTGAAACTGTATATTCAAGGACAGGAATTCGTGTGTCGCGCAGGTATTGGTCGAAAAACGGGCTTAAATCACGCCCTGCAGCCTCGCTCATGTATTTTTCAATTTGTGCGGTTGTAACGGTCTGGTGATAAAAGGTCTTGCTGAGTCCGCGTATCATCTGCCTGAATTTTTCATCATTATTCATCACCTGGCGAAGGGTGTGAAGCATGTTGGCGCCTTTGTAATACATGTCGTGCGAGCCTTCGGTATTCACATTATAAGGGCCTATGATCGGGCGATCGTTCCTGATCTTAGCCCTTGTACCAATTACATAATCGCTGCATGCCTGTTTGCCAAAATGATAATTCAGAAATAAGCTCTCGGAATAAGCGCCAAAAGCTTCGTGTACCCACATATCGGCAATATCTTTGGTGGTTATGCTGTTGCCAAACCATTCGTGGGCCGATTCGTGCACGATAATAAAATCAAATTTGTACCCCCAGCCGGTATTGCTCTCGTCGGTTTGTTTGTAGCCGTTTTTATAGTCGTTTCCATACGTCACCGAGCTCTGATGCTCCATACCCGGGTAGGGAACTTCCACCAGTTTGTAGCTGTCTTCGTAAAATGGATACGGACCAAACCAGTATTCGAGGGCCTCGAGCATCCGCGGTACTTCCCTGAACTGCTGTTGTGCTTTTGCCAGGTTGTAACTCAGTACGTAGTAATCGCAATCAAGCAATCCTTTTTCGCCCTTGTATTTCTCGGCAAAATGCACATAATCGGCAATATTCAGGTTCACACAATAATTATTGATGGGCTGCGAAACAAACCATGTGAATGTTTGAGTGTGATCCGGGTTCTGAACCACGCTGCGTAACCTGCCATTCGAAACATCCGTCAGCTTTTCGGGAACAGTTACTGAAATCAGCGTGCTGTCGGGCTCATCGTATTGGTGATCCTTGCACGGCCACCAAAGGCTGGCTCCATCACCCTGGCAGGTGGTTACTATAAAAGGGTTCTGATTATCATCTTTTTTCCACGATACGCCGCCACTCCAGGGCGGTCTTTTGCTTACCTGTGGTTTGCCGCCAAACCCCACAATTATTTCATTGTGATCACCCGTGTTTTGTTTTTTCAGCAGTTTAATGAACCAGGCATTGCCTGCGCGTTCGAAATCAAGGTTTTTACCATCCTGGCTAACCCTGGTAATTTGCATGGGCTTTTGTAAATCAATTTGCATAAGCTGCGATGGCGCCAACACCTTGTAGCTTATTTTATTGGTTCCTTCGAAACTGCTGTCCGGCAAGCTTACTTTTATGTCGAGATGATAAAATGTTAAATCCCACCAGGCGCGTTCTGCAGTTATGGATCCTCTTAATGAATCCTGGGTGGTAAATACCTGGTTTTGGCTGGTTGCCACCAGGCTCAGTTGGACAATTGCCAACAAAATGAGTAATTGTTTGGTAAATTTCATCCTTGGATTGAGTTATCAGTTTACTGCTGATGAGCTATTTGTAAGCAATTTGCGAGGTGTTCAGGTCAAGATGTTATCCGCCAATTCCTGCTTTAATCCCGTAGGTTTCGAAGGTAACGATGGCTTTGGCCAGTGTATCTTTAGCGGGTTCCTTTAAAATTTCGAAATCATCGGACTTGCCCAGTTTGTTGTATTTGTTTTGGGCAATGTTGTGGTAGGGCAGCAGGTGAACTTCCTTTTTATCGCCTGCCAGTTCCGAAATAAAACGGGCCGTTTGATCTATATTTTCATCGGTATCGTTTACGCCGCCAATCAATGGAATCCGGATAATGATATGAGCCCCTGTTGCGGCAAGCACCTTCAGGTTTTGAAGTATTCTTTCATTTCCGGCTTGTATCCACTCCCGGTGCAAGCCCGTATCCATCATTTTTAAATCGTATAGAAACAGGTCAGTATTTTCAGCTACTTCCAGCAGTGTTTCTGTACTTACATTTCCAGCAGTATCCACGGCCCTGTGAATACTTCTTTTGCCACATTCAACCAGCAATTCGAGCAGCATCTTGCTGTGCACCAGGGGTTCGCCTCCCGAAAAAGTTACCCCGCCACCCGACTGGTCGAAAAAAATTCTGTCTTTCTCAATAATGTCCATAATAGCAGAAACTGACATGGTTTTGCCTGACATTTCAATGGCCAGCGTAGGGCATACTTCGGCACATTTACCGCAAACAGTGCACAGGTCAGTATCTGTTACAATGCCATCGGCTGCCAGCGTCAATGCATTTTCAGGACAGGTTTCCACACAAGTGCCACAGCCGATGCATTTGGCAGGTGAGTACATCTTTTCGATCTTCGGCGAAATACTCTCAGGGTTATGACACCAGGCACAATGCAGGTTACAGCCTTTAAAAAATACCACGGTGCGTATTCCGGACCCATCGTTGATGGCATAGTGTTTTATATCGAAAATAAGGGAATCGGGAATGGGTGTGCTGGCGGAAGTTCGTCTTGAGTTAAATTATGGAAGGGAA
>CALCJE010000268.1 GCA_937965665.1 uncultured Bacteroidales bacterium | reverse complement strand
AAACTGGGTATTAAACGCGAAAACCTGGTAGTTGTTTCTATTATGCCCTGCCTGGCAAAAAAATACGAATGCCAGCGCGACGAATTTTCAACCAATGGTAATCCTGATGTTGACTACGCTGTTTCGACCCGCGAACTTGCCCACCTGATCAAGCAGGCAAATATTGATTTCAACAGTTTACCCGACCAGGATTTCGACCGACCGATGGGCGAATCGACCGGAGCTGGTGTTATCTTCGGGACAACCGGTGGTGTTATTGAAGCTGCAGCACGTACTGCCTATGAAATTTTTACAGGCAAAACACTCGCCAAGGTTGATTTCAAACAACTGCGTGGTATGGAATGGATTCGTGAAGCAACAGTAGATTTCGACGGAACCCCGATCAAAATCGGTATTGCTCACGGGTTAGGGAATGCCCGTAAATTACTGCAGGATATTAAAGACGGCAAATCGCAATACCACGCCATCGAAATTATGGCATGCCCGGGCGGATGTATCGGCGGAGGCGGACAGCCACTGCACCACGGTGATACCAGCATACTTATGGCCCGTCAGAAAGCCATTTACAGCGAAGACTCAGGTAAAACCATCCGCAAATCGCACGAAAACCCATACATTCAGCAGTTATATGCCGAATTCCTTGGCAAACCGATGAGCGAAAAATCGCATCACCTGTTGCACACCCATTACTTCGATAAAAGCAAACCCGCCGAAATTGACGAATAGGCAAGGAATTGCAGGTAAATCATTTTAAAGAAAAAACGATATGGCAAATATAAAAATAAGTGATCAGAAGGTTTCGCAGATCGAAGCCATCTGCAAAGAGTTCAACAACGAGAAAGGCGAGCTGATCAATGTGCTGCATAAAACACAATCCTTACTGGGATATTTACCGGCCGAAGTACAGGAAATTATAGCCAAAAACCTCAACTGCTCGGTTGCCCATGTTTATGGTGTTGTTACTTTCTACTCTTTCTTCACCATGATACCCAAAGGCGAATTCCCGATCAGCATTTGCATGGGAACGGCTTGTTATGTGCGTGGTGCCGAAAAAGTACTCGACGAGTTTAAACGCATACTCGATATCTCTGTTGGCAAAACAACCCCTGACGGCAAATTTTCGCTCAGCTGCCTGCGCTGTGTAGGTGCCTGCGGACTTGCGCCTGTGGTAATGGTTGGCGAAAAAGTGTATGGCCGTGTATCGCCTGATGGTGTTAAAGATATCATTAAGGAATACAAACAGGCATGATTATAACTTCGCAAGCATAATTAATCACTGCAAATTGTTAAAACTGCTTCCTCAACCGGAAGCAGTTTTTTTTGTGCAGCCATTAGGATACTATACGCAAAACAGAATATTTTTTCAACAAAAACTAAAACCACAATTTTATCGCTATATTTGCTTGATTTATTAACACGCTGTACCAGTATGAATTTGGATTCGAATGATATTAACTCACTGCGACAGGAGATAGAAAGACTTAAATCAGAAAATGAAAGGATCCAGCAGGATCTCCTGAAACAGAAAGATTTTGAGAAACTTGAGCAGGAAGCAGAAGAGATAAAACAACAGGCTGAAAGAGCCAACCGCATTAAGTCCGACTTCCTTTCGATGATGAGTCATGAAATACGCACTCCTATGAATGGAATTGTGGGCATGACCAGTTTGCTCCTCGATACCAAAATAACACCGGAGCAGCATAACTACCTCGAAACGCTCAGAATCAGTGCTGATAACCTGATGTCGATTATCAACGACATTCTCGACTTTTCGAAAATTGAAGCCGACAAACTCATGCTCGATGAGAGTTCATTCGAACTTCGTAAATGCATTGAGGAAGCACTCGATATATACGCAATTAAAGCAATTGAAAAAGGCATAGACCTGCTCTATATGCTGCAGCCAGAGGCCCCACCGTTTTTGATCGGAGATATGAAAAGGCTGCGCCAGGTGCTGGGTAACCTGATTAACAATGCCATAAAATTCACTGACGAAGGCGAAATCTTTATTTCTGTAGAAAAGAAATCGCAAACCAATGAATACTGCGAGCTGCTCTTTTCGGTAAAAGACAGTGGCATAGGAATTCAGAAAGAAAAACTTTCTCTCATTTTCGAAGCCTTTACCCAGGGCGAATCATTTGTTTCGCGCCGCTACGGGGGCACAGGATTAGGACTTGCCATTGCACGACATATGGTTGGACTGATGGGTGGAAAAATCTGGGCCGAAAGTTCACCGGGCAAGGGAGCTACGTTCTTTTTTACCGTGAAACTGAAAATAGCCGATACCCCCACCACCAAACTTTATATCCGCGGGCAAATACCCGAACTTCGCGGAAGCCGGGTGCTTATTGTGGACAGCGATCAGACTTCGAGGCAGATATTTACTGTTCAATTCGAAGCCTGGGGCATGAAAGCTTTCACCGCTTCCAGTGCTAAGGAAGCAATACGGATAATTGATAACGAAGATACCTATTTCGACCTGGGGATTCTTGATATGCAAGCCTCCGGTTCCAATGGAATAGAACTGGCTCAAACCATACGCGAAATACCGTTTAAAGGCGATATGCCATTCATCCTGGTATCCTCCGTAGGCAAAGTGAACGATCTGCCTAAGGGACTTTTCGATGCGCAACTTACAAAACCTGTTAAGCTCACCGACCTTTTCGAGCTGGTGCTGAGTGTAATGTCCGAAAACAGGAATCGCAAAAAGAACATTGCCGACCACAGTGTCGATAAAAAGCTGTCGGACAAACTTCCGTTGAGTATTCTGCTGGCCGAGGATAATTTCACCAACCAGGAACTTGTTGTTACCCTGATGCGTAAAATGGGTTATGCCATTGATGCCGTTGAAAACGGACGGAAAGCGCTTGAAATCATGGAACACAAATCATTCGATATTATACTGATGGATGTTCAGATGCCGGTAATGAACGGACTGGAAGCCACACAGGCCATTATTGAGAAATATCCTGAAGATGTGCGCCCCCACATCATTGCCATCACAGCCAATGCCATGCCAGGTGACAGGGAACGATTCCTTGAAGCAGGTATGGTCGACTATCTTTCGAAGCCCATACGGTTTAAAGATGTACAGGATGTACTCATAAAATGGGGTCAAAAAAAACACAGTAACTAACAACAAATCAACTGAAAGAACCGGCAATGCCGGTTTTTTTTATGCCTGTTTACCATCCCGGGATGAACTGCACATTGCATTTGCACAAAAAAAAATCGTATCTTTATAGCATCATAGAAGTACTGATGTTCAAAATTAGATTGTCTCTGCTTGTATATGACTTAACTAAAAAATTAACAAAAAGCAGATTTGAACACAATGAGCCATTCCATTTACAGCATTATTTCCGGAACCGGGAGCTATATCCCATCACGAAAAGTTACAAATGAGAGTTTTCTCAACCATGAGTTTTACGATACAGATGGAACCCGGTTAGACAAAACCAACCAGGAGATTATTGACAAATTCGAGGAAATAACCACCATTTCGACAAGGCAATACATAACTGATCATAAAGTTACATCAGATATGGCTTTTCTGGCCGCTGTTGAAGCTATAAACACGGCAAACATCGAAAAGGAAGAGTTTGACTATATTATAGTAGCACATAATTTCGGTGATGTTAAGTTTGATAACAACCGGTCGGATTTTGTTCCCAGCCTGGCAGCCCGCGTAAAACATAAACTTGAAATAAAAAATCCCAGCACCATTGCATACGATATTACATTCGGGTGCCCGGGCTGGCTGCAGGCTGTAATACAGGCTGATTATTTTATTAAATCAGGCGATGCAAAAAAAATCCTGGTCATAGGCGCCGAATCGCTTTCACGGATTTCGGACCCGCATGACCGCGACAGCATGTTGTATGCTGACGGAGCCGGAGCCGTAATTATGGAAGCCAGGATCAGCGAAACTCCTGTTGGAATACTGGCACATTCAACACGTTCGGACACGTTCCTGTATTCGAAAATGCTACATATGGACAAATCGTATAATCCCGATTTTAAGGATGCAAATGCACTCTTCCTAAAAATGAATGGTCGCAGGTTATACCAGTATGCGCTCGAAACAGTACCCCAGGCGATAAAAGCTTGTCTCGAAAAGAGCAATACACAGCTGAGTGAAATCAAGAAAGTGCTGATTCACCAGGCCAATGGCAAAATGGATGATGCCATACTCCGGCGTTTATATAATTTATCACTACTGAACGACTAAAAAAATAATTAAGGGGCTACTCCCCGAAGGTTTCACCCCCATGTTGTAGATTTGTTTTGCGAAAAAACCTCAACATGGACAAAAATACGGAAATAAAATTTGTCGGACAGCCGATTTTCAAACAAGTAATTGGACTTTTAGATGCAATAAGTATTAAAAGCCTGGTTGACAAACATAATGCGGACCATTATTACAAGGCATTTAAAGCAAAAACACAGTTAATAACAGTTCTTTTTGGCATATTAAGTCGATGTGATTCAATGACCGAGATCTGCGAGGGATTAAGGGCGATGGGCGGTAAGTTAAATCATTTGGGTTTAAAAAAGGCCCCAGCCAAAAGTACAGCCTGTGATGGAATGCGTAATCGTGACAACAAGTTCTTTGAAGATGTTTATTTCAGTTTGGTACGCCATTACCAGAGTTTTTTGTCGGACAGCCGAACCTACGGGCTGACTTTTAAAGAGATTTTGCTGATAGATTCAACTACCATAAGGTTGTTCAGTGATATTCTCAAAGGAGTAGGACGCAACCCCAAAAATGATGGCAAAAAGAAAGGCGGGTTAAAGGTACACATGCTTATCGATGCCGTTCAATCGGTTGGACGATTTATTAAAATTACCGAAGCCAAAGTTCATGACAAGAACTTCCTAAAGGAACTAGAGCTTATTTCGCACAGCATGGTAGTTTTTGACAAAGCTTACAACTACTATCACCAGTTTGCGATTTGGACAAGTAATTCTGTATACTTTGTAACAAGATTAAAGAAAAATGCGGTATACACAGTTGTCAAAGTCCTTCAGGAGCATAGTAAGGTTAAGGGGAAGGCAATGGTGCTTAAAGAAGAGATTATAGAGCTGGAGTACTTCCCAGAAGATAAGAATGGCAAAAGGCAGACAAAAGTGAAAGCCAAACTGCAACTAAAAAAGGTTTGCTATCAGGATGAGAAAAACCGCTACTATGAGTTTCTTTCCAATAGCCAGGAAAGTACAGCTGAAGAAATAGCATTTTTGTACAAAAAGCGTTGGGGAATTGAGATTCTATTTAAAAAAATGAAACAGAATTTTCAACTGCATTATTTCTATGGTGAAAACGAAAATGCTATCCGGACTCAAGTTTGGTGCACTCTCATTGCACAATTGCTTATGACTGTGATCCAAAAAATGGCTCAAACAAAGAAAGCATTTTCGGTAGTGGCTTCATTAGTCCGGATCCATCTGATAAGCTTACTTGATGTATTTGAATTACTCAGAAGCACAAAACGAGCGTACATAAAGAAAAAAGGTTCGCCATCCTCTGAACTGCAAACACGGTTTGCTTTTGACTAGGGGTGACTTTTTTTTTAATAAAAATTAATAATTGATTATCATGCACTTACGTGAAATAAATCTCGAATTTGAATTTTAGTCGGATAACAGTGATAATTTATATGAAATTGCTGTTTTACCAGAGCATATCATGCCTATGACTGTGTCATTCCTCGGCAATACATCTGTAGCCACCTTACCCACGTTGTACGACCTTATTCTGAAAGGAAAACTGCAGCCACATTCGATTGCGGAAGGCGATCTGCTTATTTTTGCTTCGGTTGGTGCAGGTATGAATATTAATGCGGTAGTTTACAAGGCTTAAATAGTACAAATTAATTACCTTGGTTAGTTCCAGAAATAAAATCTTGCAACCGGAGAAGGTAAATATTAGGGATCAGGTTCAAAAGTTGTGGAGAAAGGATCAAAATGTTGAATCCCAGTCTTGACGTTTTCTTTTAGTGAGCATCTGATTTTATATTTTTGGTCCTTTTGGCTTGAACCAAAAGATGAAGGCTTGAGATAAATTTTAAACATCTGTACGCTTCGGTAACGGCTCGCAAAACAAGGCTTGACATATTTTCATAAAAAAAAGACCAGTAAAACTGGTCTTTTTTTGTAGCGAGGACGAGATTTGAACTCGTGTCCGCCTCCGGCGGATATAAATCCAACGCCCTAACCAACTGGCTTGCTTCGCCATAACACCATTTTACCGATATTTATTGTTCATCTCATGTCAGGCTCAGAAGGATATATATCCGGTTACAGCATACTCAGTATTAATTTTTGCTCTTATACTTTCCCGGCTTTTGGCTCCTTTCAGTTGTTTCTCGCGGGCAAGGGCTTGTATCTTACTATCAAAAAAATCACAATAAATCAATTCCCACGGACGGTATTTTATTGTCCATCCTTTTTTGCCCAACTTATTGTGTGATTGAAACCGGTTTACAAGATCAGATGTAAATCCAATATAAATCTTGTTGTGGGCTTTTGAATACAAAATATAAACTACATATTCCATAAAACAACAAAGGCTATCGGATGATGATAGCCTTTGTTTTGTAGCGAGGACGAGATTTGAACTCGTGACCTTCGGGTTATGAATCCGACGCTCTAACCAACTGAGCTACCTCGCCATCGTTAGAGGGGTGCAAAATTATATTTTTTTCCGAAACAAACAAACTCTATCTACGAAATAATACAGCATTTGCCCACATTTTATCACAACCTACGAAAATCAGAAGATTAATCTGAATTATTCTATCACTGCAAGTGTTTCCTTGTACACCACTCCCCTTTCTTCAAGACCTTTAAAAAGAAACTTTACAATGTTTTCATCTCTTCCCAGGTATTCCGGGGCCGAGACGCCTTTGTGGGCATACATACCTTTTGCAAGTAACCTGGCTACTACAGTTGCCGTGTAGCCGGTAGTACGGGCCATGGAGTGCACCCCGGAGGCTTTATCGTACCTGTCGTGCAAATCCCAGGTATACCGCCTGCGAACCCCATTTTTAAGCCCTTCGGTAATCACCTGCATGATTGTGATATCCTCCTCTCCTTCCTGGAGTTTCCATTTCGGGAAAAGGAGTTTTGATGTAAATTCCAGTGGGCTGATCATGGTGCCGTTGATGGATATGGGTTCTTTGTCGAAAAAACCGGTATCGCGAAGCACCGCCATTTTTTCGATATGCCCTTTGTACCTGAGTGTTTTTTCAATCAAATAGTCGCCTTTCATGGTGGTAGCCAGGGTACGCAGTCCGTCGCTGTTAAAAGCTTCGAGGGTGCCAATGCCCTGAAAATTAAGCATCTCCGGATCAGAAAGTGCTTCGCGCACCACCATCCGGCCTCCGTCGATATAGCGGGCAGGACGCGTATATTCTTCAATCACATCGATGGGTGAGAATACCGCCTTGTATTCGTAAGGCCAGGTTCTGACAACGGGCAAACCACCAACATAAGTAATGCCTTTTTCGAGTGTATCGAGCATAGAAGCGCCATAACCGATGAGCACATTGCTCATGCCCGGTGCAACACCGATGTCGCAGATAGCGGTTACATTCATTTCGCGGGCCTTGGCATCGAGCAGAAACATATCTTCGGGGAAAAAGGCTATATCCACAACATTTTTACCGCACTCAATCACGCGTTCAAGCGTACGAAACCCCATAAAGCCGGGCACGGCGCTAATTACAAGATCGTGCTGTTTCACCAGCGATTTTAAAAGATCGGCATCATCGAGGTCAGCCTGTATGGCAGTAATACCAGGCTTGCCTGACAGGCGCGCCAGGGCTTCGGAACTTCTGTCGGCTGATGTTACTTCAAATTCACCATTTACGGCAAGGTCCATGGCCATAGGACCTCCAACCAAGCCGGCACCCAAAACAAGAATTTTCATAAACTGGAAGATTAAGAGTTGATTTATGATTCAGAATAACAACCAGGAAAAGTGAAAAGAATCCTATACGCTTACTTCGCCCGGTTCATTAACATTGAGCTCTGTTTATTGCGAAGCATCAGCTGCGCTAACCTCCCCGACTGCGAGACTACCACCCCGAACAACACCAGAAGCATACCTGCAATTTTAAGTGCAGTGAATGTTTCGCCTAGTATGATGAAAGAAAAGAAACCAGTGAAAACAGGAATCAGGTTCGCAAAAACATTTGCTTTTATTACCCCTATCCCCTTAATTGCAATGATGTAAAAAACGTAAGCCAGGGTTGATGCAAACACAGAAAGTTGCAGTAACGCCATAATTAATTCGCTTGTTGGAGTAACCGTAATGAAATGCTGAAAATCAAACACCATGAATAAGGGCAGAAAATACACTGCACCGATCAGGTTTTGATGGGTGATGATGGTTACCGGGTTATACTCGTGCGATATTTTACGGATGATAACAGAATATGCTACTGCCGCAAAAACTGCCAGGAACAGCAGTAAAACTCCTTTGGGCGATGCATTGAGTGAAAAATCGGGGTTGATCAGCATCAGGATGATGCCAAAAAATGAAAAAACAATACCGAGCACAACCGGTATAGTTACTTTTTCGCGTACCAGGAAATACCCGGCAAACGGGCTGAACAACGGAATGGTTGCAATAATAACCGATGCTATGGTCGATGATACCAGTTTGAGGCCAAAACTCTCGCCCAGGAAATAACAGAAAGGCTGGGCAAAAGCAAGTAGCAGGAAGTATTTCAGGTGCTTTCGTTTAATGGTTTGCCAGCTGCGGGTAAGGAGCATAAAAACCATCATCAGCGAACCTGAAATAATCAGCCTAAGAAAAATGATGGTAATAGGCTCATACCATTTAACTACGATTTTGAACCATACAAACGACAGTCCCCAGAAAAGCATTGATAATACAGCAAACAAGTAAACTTTGAAGGTCTGAAACGACATATTCCGGGAAATGATTTTTTAAAGTGCGAAGGTAAGTTTTTACACTTTGATATATAAATTTTGCGATATTTTTATAAAAAAAAGCTGGTTTATGACTAGATCGGAAGAGCACACGTCTGAACTCCAGTCACTTAGGCATCTCGTAT
>CALCJE010000267.1 GCA_937965665.1 uncultured Bacteroidales bacterium | reverse complement strand
TTAAATTAAATCAGTGGTCATCCCTGCTTGCAGCAGGCAAGAGTTCAATCTGTGTCATCAGCGTTCCGTAATAAATCAGCGTTCTATATTTTTTCTATTGTTCGTGAAAATCTTTCTCCTAACCTCCGGTTTTTTGCCAAAGTTCAATAACAGCCCAACCTCCATTTGTGTAGCTTTCAGATAATTAATCAGCTGGAACTCGTTTTCTTCTCTTAGTGCTTCGGCAGCTTTGTTTTCGATTATTATACAGTTATCAACGATGATGTCTGCAAAATAGTCACCTACCGGGGACTCTTCGTAATAAACTACTACCGGTGCCTGGCTTTTACATTCAAAACCCATGTTGCGAAGCTCAATCAGCAGGGCATTCTGATACACTTTTTCCAGGAAGCCATATCCAAGAGTATTATAGACCTTATAAAAAGCCTGAATGATCTTTTCCGTCTTTTCCTGGTAGATGTATTCCATAAAAACTTATTTTAGAGCACAGATGACAATTTTGAACACAGATAACACGGGGTTGAACACAGATGACACTGATTACACAGATTTGCACAGATAAAATAAAAAATCAGTGGTCATCCCTGCTTGCAGCAGGCAAGCATTTAATCTGTGTCATCAGCGTTCTTTTTTATAAATCAGTGGTCATCAGTTTAATCCCTGCTTGCAGCAGGCAAGTGTGTCATCAGCGTTCTTTATAAAAATCAGTGGTCATCCATTTAATCCGTGTCATCCGTGTTCCCTTTTTTTTGAACCCAGATTACACAGATAAATACTTCCGGGTATCGTTTATAAGTTTTTTTGTAATTTCCTGCCATTTTAATTCAGGATTTTGCAGAAGTACCGGCCATCCTGACAAATCAACATCTTCGTACCAGGTAAGGCTTTTCAAAACGTTCACCTCATTATAGTCAGCATATTTACGTTTATAGAAACCTATCATTTCAGCCAGTGTATATTTTTTCAGAAGAAAATAAATATCAATGAAATCTTTAACTCTTTGTCCATTGGTTGTAATAGCATTAAGTTTCATTGCAATGATATCTTCAGTTGAAAGCAAAGAGATATTATCAAGAAAAACCGGAGTAAATATTAATGGATACCTGTGAGCCATAATATCAACCTGCACATCTTTTATACTTCCTCTAAGGGTATTGATAGATGAGAAAAACAAATTAAATCCAAAATCATTCGTGAGGTTTTCAAGAACATAAGCAGTATTAAAACTAAAATCAGAAAACAGATCAATATCTACCGAAGTCCTGTGTCCGATCTGCAATGCAAGAGTCGTGCCACCGGCAAGATAAAATCCCTTGAGGTATTCCTTGTTTTGCAGTTGTTTTAGTAAGTCCAGTGTGCCGCGACTGATTGTCTCTTTGTGTAGCATTTAAATTTGGCTTTTGGAATATTGAAAATCAAAGAAACGAAATTTAAGGTTTTTGCATCTAAATACGACAGGTGGGTGAGTGTTTGTTTTATTTCATGATCAGAATAAAGTTGTCTTAAAATTTTAAGATCGTTTAAATTGCCCATGCTGATTACACGCTCAATGATGAGGCTCATAGATTTATCTTTGTCGATTTCATTGAAATCAACATCCCAGAAATATACCTTGTTTAATTGCCGGATCAGGCTGTCCATTTGATTTTATTTAATGTAAAGGTACGAAATATGCTGGGGTGTCATCAGCGTTCTTTTTTTTCGAACACACCTGCCTGGCGGCAGACAGGGATTACACTGATTATACGCTCGCCTGCAGCGGGCAGGGATTTACAAAGATAAAAACTTAAATCAGTGGTCATCCCTGCTTGCCTGCCTACTTCGTGCAGGTAAACAGCAGGCAAGCGTTTAATCTGTGTGGTTTTAATTAAAAATCCGTGTTTTCTGTTACAGATGCTTCGGCCTGGCGGGTAAATCGCGGAAAAAGGTGTAGGTTAGTTTGCTCTCCGGAAAAACTATGACCCATGCTGTAAGAAAAATGATTTTAATATCAGTCATCAAAGTTTCATGTTTGTGATACCAAACTTCAAGTTCTCCTTTATAGGGTGCCAGGTGCTGTTTATAAAATTCATGCGGATCGCCACCTGCATTTGTGAGCAGTGATTCTTCATCCCTGAAAACTATTGAGCCTATGCCTGTTATACCTGGCTTTGAATTATAAATAACCGCTTGTATGCTTTCCGGGAATTTGTAAAAATCGACTTCCATTTGCGGACGGGGACCGACAAATGACATATTGCCTATTATTACATTAAAAATCTGTGGCAGTTCATTGATCTTGGTTTTACGCAGAAACTGACCCATGGGCAGTACCCTCGGATCTTTTTTTAGTGTCAGGCTTCCGGTTCCCATATTGGGGCTGTTTTTTAGCATGGTTGCAAACTTCCATATTTTAAACCGATTATTTTTAAAGCCAACCCTTTTTTGTCCGTAAAATATATAATGCTCCCCTGTTGCCCATAAAATAAGCATAATCGGGATTAGCAATGGAGAAAGTATTAGCAATGCTATAATTGCCAATACAACATCAAGTACACGCTTTAAATAATTTTTATAGATCATATTTGGATCGGTTTGATTCATAAATTTCTCTCATAGTTGAGAAGGTTGTAAAGTGGAACTGATATAAATTCTGTATAATAAGAATTTGTATTCTCACTGAACGAAATTATAAGCATCTGTAACAGTATCCACAACCCTTTGAAGCTGCTCAATAGTAAGACCATTATAAACCGGAAGTGTTATCTGGTTCTGGTACAAATTGAATGTAACCGGATAATCTTCCATTTTGAATCCCAGGTTTTTAAACAAAGTTAGCATGGCCATTGGTACATAGTGAACATTTACCCCAACTCCTGCTTCACCAATATGTACTATCATACGGTCACGCTGTTCTTCAGTAATTCCATTAACGCGTAACAGGTACAAGTGATACGATGATTCTCTTCCATTGTTTTTGTATGGAGGTATCATTGCCCAATCATGTTTGCTGAAAGCTTGCGTATAGAAATCAAAAATTCTCCTGCGTTCCGGTAAAAGAATAGTTTCATATTTCCTGATCTGTGCAAGCCCGATTGTTGCACAGATATCAGGCATGTTCACTTTTAAGCCCTGCGCAATAATATCATATTTCCAGGCGCCGGGCTGGTTTTTCTCAAAGGCACTCTTGGTCTGGCCATTAAGTGACAGTGCTTTCAGGTATTTATATTCATCGGTATTATTAAAGGGTTGTGGCAGATTCAGGCAGATGGCTCCCCCTTCGCCGGTAGTAATATTTTTAACCGAATGAAATGAAAAGACAGTAAAATCAGTAAAATTACCAGCCTGTTTATTATCTATAGTAGCTCCTAACGAATGAGCTGCATCAGCAATTATAAGGATTCGACCAAGTTTAGCTTGTATGGTATTTGAAGGTGAAAATTTGCTTTTTGATGCCGGGGAGTTTACAATTGCGTGAATCGCTTTATAATCGCATGGCCACCCAGCAATATCTACCGGGATAATTGCTTTGGTTCTCTCCGTGATTGCTCCTTCCAGCAGAGCGGGATTGATGGTAAAATCTTCCAATACATCAACCATTACAGGTGTTGCTCCCATATTGAGCACGCATAATGCTGTTGCGCTGTATGTATATGCCGGGATGATCACCTCATCGCCAGGGCCAATCCCGAACCAGCGTAACATAAGCATGGCACCAGAGGTCCATGAGTTTACACAAACCACCGCCTCGGTACCTGTATATTTCTTTATTTCCTGTTCCAGTGACAATACTTTAGGGCCTGATGTTAGCCAACCGGTATTGTTAAGGGTATCCATCATTTCGTTGATCACATCCTGATCAATTACAGGAAGTGAGAAAGGAATATTCTTCATATTGTTTTTATTTGCTGAGATACTTTATGAATTTATACATTTTACGATCTGGGTAAGTTGTAAAATCGTAAAACACTTCGTAACCTGAATTTTTATAAAATAAAATAACATCCTGGTTATTCGTAAAATCAGTTGTTAATGCTATCCTTTTACATCCTCTTTTAATTGCTTCCTGCTCAAAAGCTTGAATTAATGCCCTCCCTATACCTTCACCTTTATGCGATGGTAAAACTGCTATCGATAATAATTCAGTGTAGTTGCCGTCATCTGCAGTATTTTCATTCTTATCAAGGTTCAAAAGCAGGCGCAGGATTGCTTTTGGCCTGCCGAAAAAAATTAATAAGCCCTGCAGAATGAACGATAACATATTCGATAATATTAACCGCTTATGAAAACCGGCGGCCTTTGCACACCCACTGCTAAAGCCAATGATGTTATCCTCAGCATCCAATGCTACAAAAGCTATTGATTCACTACTTTTAAGTGAAGCCTTGTAATATGTTTTAAGGAAGCCTGTTCCCAGCGAAGTCAGAAAGAAATCCCGAAATGCTTCGGTATGGATTTCAGCAAGTGTAGCCACATCCTTTAGATGGGCAGTTCTTATCTTCATTTTGATGCCGTGGAGGTTATCAGTTCAATAATTTTCTTCAGGTTGTTTTTCTTTGAATAATTTTCCAAAGCATATTTTCGTCCATTCTCACCCATTTGTTGTAATGTTTCTTTTGAAATTGAAACACTTTCTTTCATTAAATCAGCAAGCTTTTCAATATTTCCGGGTTCAATTACCCAACCACATTGTGATTTGATAACGGCATCTGCAGTATCGCTTTCCATATCAACACTTGCAATGATGGGTTTAGAAGAAAACATATATGCCGGTAATTTAGAAGGAATTGAAGTGGAAGCCGAACCTTTTTTGACAGGAAGTATCAATACATCCGCCTTGCTTTGTATTTCCGGTACTTTACCTTCGGGCACATCCCAAAACTCGATTGTGCTATGGGTTAGATTTGTAGCCTGCTTTATAAGATTTACTTTACTGGAGCCAGACCCCGCAATTACAAGCTGGCTTTGCTTCAGGTCTGCAAGTGAAAAGGCGCTCAATAATAAATCTAAACCTGCTACTGGGCCAATATTGCCCAGGTACATAAATGTAAAAAGACTTTTTTCTGAAATGATTTCTTGTTTGCTCTGTTGAGGAAAGCATCCTTCATCCTGCCAGTTAGGTATAACCGAGATTTTTTTATTATCAAGTTTCCTGGTTTTAACCAGGTATTCTTTCATTTTTTGTGATATAGCAATTACCTGGTTCGAATTTTTTAGAATATACTTGTCAAGTGGCAATAAAATACTATTAAAAAAAGATTTAGCTAAAGGCAATTTATTCGATATTGATTCGGGATAGATATCCTGAACATGAAGTACGATCGGAATTTTGTATTTTGTAGCCGCTTTTACAGCAAAATATTGTCCAAGTAATGGCCAGGTGTTTGCATAAATAACATCAATATTTTGATGGTTATTAGCAATGTGCCTGTAACAATGTATTCCAAAACTGAAACTCTCCCTGAAACGACCAAGTATGCTAGATGAGGCA
>CALCJE010000266.1 GCA_937965665.1 uncultured Bacteroidales bacterium | reverse complement strand
TGCCTTTCTTTGTGTTTGTAATAGCCCTGGGATTGCTGTTGCCGGCCCTGCTCGAAATACTCGAACTGGTAGGATACAAAATGCCTATTATAATACCGGCTATTTTGGTATTGCTTGGCGGACTCATATTCAGGTTTATTATGGTGGAAGCCGGACAGATAACGAGGTATTTGTATTAAGAATTGAGTTTTAGGGAATGGGGGTTAAGATTAAAAAGACAAGGTGAAAGGCGAGATGGCGAAGGGCGATAAGGAAAAGAAAATCATATCTTGCTACCGGCATCATACGTCTGACTCCCGACCTCCAGCCTTTTTTATACATTAATCATCAACAAAATCAACTATAAAATAAATAATCATGAAAAAGATGAAACGCGATGGTTCCTTCTACATCAATCCTTACCTGGGAGGCATCATGTTGGGACTAGTACTTTTCAGCACCTATTATATAACCGGGCGCGGGCTGGGTGCCAGCGGAGCCGTTAAAAGCTCAGTGGTATCGGCGGTTCACACCATAGCTCCAGTGCATGCTGAAAATAATAAATACTATAGCAAATTCCTGAGCGACGATGCCAGCCCCATGAGCAACTGGCTGGTTTTTGAAGTTATCGGTGTGCTGGTTGGCGGTTTCCTTTCGGGAACGCTGTATGGCAGGCTTAAATTCAAAGTGGAACATTCGCCCAAAATAACCAGTCGGCGCAGGCTTATAGCTGCATTGGCAGGTGGAATGCTGTTTGGTATAGGATCGCAGTTTGCCCGCGGATGCACCAGCGGGGCTGCCCTCAGCGGTATGGCGGTACTTTCGGCATCGGGTATCATTACCATGATGGCCATTTTCGGATCGGCATACCTGTTTTCGTGGATTTTCAAGAAATTATGGATTTAAGAACAAGGATCAACGATTTTAGATTTTAAAAGTTAACCAACTCGGGGAGGATAAATCATAATTCTTAAATCGTTAATCGAAATTCTTAAATCAAATGAAATTAAATATGTATAAACACAATTAATACTAAAACATATGGTTGGACCTCTTATTCCCATGGGTGTTATACCCGAAGCCTGGAACAACGTTATTGCATTGTTGCTGGGTGCCGGTTTTGGCTTTACGCTCGAAGCTTCCGGCTTTTCGTCATCGCGAAAAATCATGGGCACCTTTTTTGGCTACGATTTCGTAGTGCTCCGGGTATTTTTTACGGCTGCCGTAACTGCTATGACAGGTATCATTTACTTCGATTATATGGGTTGGATGGACGCATCCATGCTGTATATCAATCCCTATTATGTAATGTCGGCCATTGTGGGCGGAATAATAATGGGACTTGGCTTTGCACTGGGTGGATTTTGCCCCGGAACCAGTTTTTGCGGGGTTGCCATCGGCAAAATTGACGCCCTGTTTTTCACCACCGGCTTGTTCCTGGGTGTATTTATCTTTTCGGAATTGTACCCTCTTTTCGACAAACTCTATAACGGACAGGATATTGGCGGAGCTAAAATTTATGATTTGCTCGGCATGCGGCAAAATGTATTCGCTTTCCTGTTGATTATAGCAGCCGTAGGCATGTTTTATTTTGCCGGCTTTGTTGAGAAAAAAGTTAAAAAAGTTGAGTATTAACCCCCTCCCCCATGAATAAAAGATATCTCTTCCTGGCAGCAATTGTTATACTGCTTGGCGTCGGAATGCTTTTTATGCCTAACAGCAACGACAACAAACAGGTAAGTCCTGAATTGTTGCTGTCTGCCATTGACGACCCATCCCGCTTCCTGACTACCGACGATATTACTGACCGCCTGGTTAAAAAAGACCCGGCATTACTGTTGCTCGATGTTCGCCCGGCTGAAGCGTTTAAATCTTTTTCCATACCGGGTTCTGTAAACTTGCCTGCTGACTCACTGCTTACGGCATCAGCAATGGAAATGTTGAAACAAGATGCAAAAGACAAGGTTTTTTGTTCCAATTCGGATGTTACCGCCGACCAGGCATGGATTATCTGCAAACGGCTTGGATTAAACCGGATTTACGTGATGCAGGGCGGGATAAATCAATGGTTCAATACCATTGTAAAAGCCGCTAAACCTGCCGAATCCGCATCGTCGAAAACCATTGAACTTTACCAGTTCAGGGTGGCAGCATGCCAGCATTTTTACGGATCGCCCGAAATGGCAACCGCCTCAAAAGCTGAAGTAAAGAAAACGGTAACTGTTGTTAAAAAAGCATCGGGAGCCGCTTCGGGAGGTGGTTGTTAATATAACTTCAAAATAACTGATACCATGGATGAACTGAATAAAACAAACAGGCTTACCATTGCGGTGGTTGCCTTTGCCATAGTTATAATTATCGGCATGATAACGTTTCGCAGGCCCGAAGTTACCTATAAACTATCACCCGCCGAAAGCCTTGCCTTGCTGAATAACCCAGCCTTACTCGTAACACCTGCCCAAACTACCAGCCTTATGAATGACAGTGCCGGGAAATATGTATTTATTGATGTAAGAAACTCCATTGCTTACGGGCAGGGCCACATCAAAAATGCAATCAATATCCCGGTACGCGAACTGCTCAGCAAAAAAAACAGGCAAATAATACACGAAATTGAATCGGCAAACCAAACGGCCATACTTTACGGTGAATCCCAGCAGCAGGCCTGCGGTCCCTGGCTGATGTTGCATCAAACCGGGTTTGGCTCCGTTAAACTCTTCACCGGCAACTTTGCGCAACTTAACATGGCCGATGCCGACTCAGTAACCAAACTTTTACCCCAGCTGAGTGAAACACCCCTGATTGATACTGCAGCGCTCAAAGCTGTTACAGCACCGGCAATGAATGAGAAAACAGATATTAAACCTACAGCGAAAAAAACCGTTGCTCCTGTTAAAAAAGCAGCCTCTTCGGGAGGTGGGTGTTAAAACAGGCGTTATTTATAAAGAAGGCTGTCAGTTCGACGGTCTTTTTTTTTGCTAAACACGCTCACGTAAAGAATAATCTCACCACTTACATGAGTTGTTCAAGAATGAATCCCTTTACCGAACCAGTTTCACCACGCCACGACGCTGAACCATTTCAGCGCCGCTGCTATCTTTCGGATATTCAACCAGGTAGGTGTACGAGCCAACCTCGCAATCCTTTCCCTGGTATGTACCATCCCAGCCTTCCGAAGGATTGGTAGTACTGAAAAGCTGTTGCCCCCATCGGCTATACACCGCGAAAAAATATGGATTCAGGCTGGTACGTTGTGTTACCGGTTTAAAAACATCGTTAAATTTATCGTGGTTTGGCGTAAAGGCATTGGGCATCCAGAATCCCGGCATGTAATAATACTGGCTTACAGCAGTATCATAACAGTCATCAGTATTTTTTACCAGCAGGCTAAGGGTATACAAACCTTCTGCTGTATAGGTTACCAAAGGTTCGGCCATTCCGGAGGTTACTCCATTGCCGAAATTCCACAAATAGTTGTCGGCACCGGATGTCGAATTGTGCAACTGCAGCGTAGCATCACCCGGGCCTGTATAAGTTGTGTATTCGAATGCTGCCTCAGGCCTGGGTTTAACCCTGATCACTTTGCTTATCGAATCCGTACACCCAAACATATCGGTTACAACATGCTTTACCGTATACAATCCCTCGTAATCGAAAAAAACTGCAGCAGGATTGCCCTTGTATATTTTTGGAAGCCCGGTACCATATTGCACATGCCACGAATAATCAGCAAACGAAGTATCAGCTGCTGAACTCAGGTCGGTAAAAGCAATGCCTGTTGCCCTGCATGGGTTTTCATAGGTATAAGCAGCATGCGGAAGCTGATGAATTTCAACCTGCCTGCTGATGGAATCGTAACATCCGTATTGATTGCCCACCACCAGTTTTACCGGGTATTGCCCAAGCGCATTAAATACCACTTCGGGCCGTCGATCATCAATCACCGGATTTGGCACAGGAGCCGAACCAAAATCCCATTTCCACGAGGTCAGGTCGATGCCGCTTGAGTTATCAGTAAATGATACTGCTTCCGAGATGCAATTGCGGTATACCTGGAACGAAGCCACAGGAAATGGTATAATGCGGATCTGGCTAACAGCTTTGGTTTCGCATCCCAGGTTAGTGGTTACGCTGAGCGTAACAGGGAAAGTCCCTGCTGCCTGGTAAGAGCAGGCCACCACTGTATCATTTCCTGAAACCGAACCTCCATTCCCAAAATCCCAGTATCTTGTAACAATGCTGCCCGACTCGAGCAGTGAATGATCTTCAAAATTAATCTGCATGCCCGGGCATCGGGTACTCCCACCCGGGATTGAAAAAGCTGCAACGGCATCAGGGTGGATGTACACGGGTAAAAAAGAAGGCCGCCGACCGCATTCGGCGGTTGTGGCATACACTTTCACCGTATCGGCACCGCTTGTATGCCAGCGGATGGAAATGATATTGGGGTCAGCAGATGGTATAATTTCCCCGTTTTTCACATTCCATTCCACCTTCGAAAAGGATCCCTGTAGCTGATATTGCTGCATGGTGTTCCGGCATGCCGTGGTTACACCTGTTATAGGAGGTGCAATATAATCGTAAACAAAAGCCTTATGTGTAACTTTTTCTCCATCGCGGCATTGCGGATTCCGGCCAAAGACAGTTAGCGTGTAATTACCGGTGGGCATAGTAGAGGCAAAAAACTGCCGCAAGGTGCTGTCGGGAGCATCTTTAATAATTTCCGACGAAAATCCCGGCCCCGTGATATCCAGATCGGAAGAGCACACGTCTGAACTCC
>CALCJE010000265.1 GCA_937965665.1 uncultured Bacteroidales bacterium | reverse complement strand
TGCCGGTACAAGCGGTTTCCTTTTAAAACCACCTACTTTGCCACAACTGACTGACGCCTATAATACGGTGATGTCAGGTAAGAAATACTTCCCTATTCCTGCATCTCAAAAAATTTAGAACCAGGTGGACCGCTATTATCAAAAAGCCTTTGTACTGAAAACAGGTAGAAATACTCTTTTCTGCTAAAACATTCAAAAGTATTTTTGCCTGCAACAGCCGTTCTCATCATTTTTAACTGCAACATATCAACAAAACAACAATCATAGCTATGAAGTCAACAAAAAAAACCATCAGCCGAACTTTGAGTGCACATTTCAGGCACGTTGTAATTCTTGCTGTTTTACTGTGCAGCATCACTATCGCAGCAAAAGCTCAGTACTATACGAAAATAACTGTTGACCCGCTCGTGGAAACACCTAAGGTAACCTACAGTGCATCCTGGGGCGACTACAACAACGATGGCTGGGACGATATGGTTGTTATTGGTAACGAAGGTAAAACTACCCTTTACAGAAACAACACGGATGGCTCATTTACCGCCGATACCCTCAATAGCATCTTTACTACCGCTGGTCCGGGCCTTGCCTGTGCCTGGGGCGATTATAATAACGACGGAAATGTGGACTTATATGTTTGCAATACTGGGAACAGTGGCCCCGAGGCTTCCAAAAACTTCCTTTTCCGTAATGATGGAAATGGAGTTTTTACACGCATTACCGATGGTGAAATAGTAAACGACATGGGATGGTCGGTTGGGGCTGCCTGGGCTGATTACGATAACGATGGATATCTCGACCTGTTTGTTGCAAATTTTCACGGGATAAATTTTTTATATCATAACAGTGGCGATGGCACTTTTACTAAAATAACTGAAGGCGACATTGTTAATGATAATTATGACACCTATTGCGCTGCTTGGTGCGATTACGATAATGATGGTTTTCAGGATTTATATGTTGTAAATTATTTTTACTCATCAGTTCCCGGACAAAACAATAACTTATATCATAATAATGGCGACGGAACATTTACCAGTATATATGATGCACTCATAGTAAATGACCTTGCTACCGACAACGGCGCTTCATGGGGCGATTTTAACAACGATGGCAACATGGACCTTTATGTTACCATGTACGATGGTTTTGATGTTAAACATAATATGCTTTACAAAAATGAAGGTAATGGTAACTTTACAGCATTGGAAACAGATGCCTCCAAAGCGTCCACCACATCATATGGTGCAGCATGGCTCGATGTAAACAACGACGGATACCTTGACATGTATGTAAGCAACAATGGATCAACAACGAAAAGAAAGAACTCATTGTATATCAATAATGGTAACGAAACTTTTTCATCCATTACCTCCGATGCCTCAACTTTAGATGCGCTCAGAGATTTTTCAACATCTGTCGCCGATTACGATCACAACGGGTATCCTGATATTTTTACACCTTCCTATTCAAAAACATTAATGCATGGCCTTTATAAAAATAATGGCGGCAGCAACAACTATATTACACTGCGCCTTAACGGGGTGTATTCAAACAGATCAGCCATTGGAGCCCGCATTGCCTGCTATGCCAATGGAATGGTACAGTGGCGCGAAGTATCATCTACCTCAGGGTATCATGCCGGCAGTTCATTTGCACAAACCTTTGGGATAGGCGCAGCCACTGAAATAGACAGCATCTGTGTTAAATGGCCATCAGGCGCATTTCAAAAAATCACCAAGCCTTCCATCAATCAGATCCTGAAAATTACTGAGGTCAGTAACCTGGCAAATATTACTTCGTTCGAACTTGCTGAACAAAAATCACCAGCAACTATTGATAAACAAAATCATACTGTAAACTGTGTTGTTGTTTATGGTACTGATGTTACGGCGCTGAAGCCTAATATTGGTATTTCGGGTGGAGCATCTATAAGTCCTGCTTCAGGTGATGCTATTGATTTCAGCAGTGGATCGGCAACCTATACCGTTACAGCCGAAAACCTCACAACAGCGGTTTGGACTGTGAATATTACCATAGGGCCAAAACCTAATTTCGAAACCGACATCCTCACATTTTTAGTTTCAAACCAGGTAGGCACCTCCGAAATTAATACCGTTAACCATACCATAAATGCAGAAGTAGCTTATGGAACCTCGCTGGCAGCATTAGCCCCGGTTTATACTTTATCTGCAGGAGCCACAGCAGTACCGGCTTCAGGCGCAACCACAGATTTCAGCAAAGGCGCAGTTGAATATACCGTAACCGCCGAAAACGAAGTGGATACACAGGTATGGACTGTTAATGTAAAGGCCGCACTGAACTCCGCAACTGACATTCTAACTTTTACGCTGGATAACCTTACAGCACCTGCCGTTATTGATCCTGTTAAACATACCATTACAGCCGAAGTACCTTACGGAACTGCAATAAATGCACTTGCCCCTGTAGTTACTTTATCGGCAGGAGCCACAGTTGCTCCGGTTTCGGGAACAGCAGTCGATTTCAGCAAGGGTGCAGTTGAATATACCGTAACCGCCGAAAACGCAGTGAATACACAGGTTTGGACTGTTACAGTAAAAGCCGCACTGAACAACGAAACCGACATCCTTACCTTTACGCTGGATAACCTTACAGCACCGGCAGTAATTGATGCAGTGAACCATACCATAACAGCCGAAGTACCTTATGGAACTTCAATCAATGCACTTGCCCCTGTAGTTACTTTATCGGCAGGAGCCACAGTTGCTCCGGTTTCGGGAACAGCAGTCGATTTCAGCAAGGGCGCAGTTGAATATACCGTAACTGCCGAAAACGCAGTGAATACACAGGTTTGGACTGTTACTGTAAAAGCCGCACTGAACAATGCAACCGACATACTTACCTTTGTACTCGATAACCTTGTAGCACCTGCAGTAATTGACGCGGTGAACCATACCGTAACAGCAGAAGTAATGAATACATATAGCATCTCGGCTATAACTCCTGCTATCACCTTAGCGGATGGAGCAACGGTAACGCCTGCATCAGGAACCGCAGATGATTTCAGCAATGGAGCAGTTACATTCACCGTTAAGGCCGAAAATACAACTGACATGCAGGATTGGACCGTTCTGGTTACAATCAACACTGTCGGGCTGAAAACAAATGAACTGCCGGATGGTGTTCAAATCTATCCGAATCCGACCACGTCACTGATCCATATTAAAGGAATCATTGATAACGATCTGAAAGTTGAGATTATCAATTCGAACGGCCAGGTTATCCACACCGAAACCTATCAGAACAAATCAAATGCTGAATTACAGTATTCATTTGAAGGAAAAAGAAAAGGCGTTTATATTGTGAAGCTTACCACAGCAAAAAGCGCAAAATCATTCCAGGTAGTAGTTAAATAAACCATCACAAGTAATTATACGTAGTAAAAACTAACGCTAAAGTAAACTTAATGAAGAAGATAATTCTTGTATTAACTCTGGTTATTACGTTAGGATCTGGTTGGGCACAACGCCCCAACCAGGTCCCTTTTTCGTTTAACCTGAATGAGAAGACTATAAGCCCGGCGGCTAATTTCCAGGAAATGAAAAAGAGTCTGAAGGCACAGAAATCGTCGAATGCAACACAGGTTGATAAACATTTCATACTTCAGTTTTATAAGCTTCCATCACTCAACGATCAGAAAAAACTGAAAGAACAAGGTGTCAGCCTTTTAAATTATGTACAAGGGAATGCATACTTTGTTTCGGTTAACCCAAAATTTTATGGAATAAGTAAAAGCGAATCGAAAAACATAAGATCCCTGATTGAAATCAGGCCCGAATACAAAATTGCCAATAATTTAGCCACAGGACAAATCCCTGAATATGCAAAAGCATCAGATGACAAGATCAAGATCATTATCAACTATTTCGAAAATAGTTCTGAATCGTTTGTTAAAGCTGAAATTGCCGGTTTGAAACTGGAAAATATAAAAATCAGAAGTGTATTCCACCAGATTTATGCCGAAACTGACTCCGCTACCATCAGCAAGTTAAGTTCGCTCGACTGGGTACAAAATATTGAGCTTTCGGCACCACCGGCTGAACTTGAAAACAACCATGGCCTGACCTTACACAGGAGTAATGTTTTAAATGCGACCATTCCCGGGTTAGGTTACGGTTTAACAGGAAAAGGCGTTAAACTGGGTTTATGGGATAATGATGTATATCAGCACCGCGACTTCAGTGGCAGGGTAATCAACCGCGAATACGAGGCACATGGGTCGGATCACGGGACCCATACCTGTGGCACCATTGGCAGTGCCGGAATCATTGATCCGTTGGCTAAGGGAATGGCTCCCGAAATTACCGTCTATGCCTGGAATTTCAATATTCAGTCCAACGGGCTGGATGTTCCTTCAGAAAGATTAATTTCACTCGACGAGGATGGCATTGAACTGACTTCGAACTCATGGGGATACACCGTATCATCGTGTCCTAATGTGATGCCCTACAACACCGAAGACCATAATGATGATTTAATCACCAACTGGTATCCCTACTTTCTGTATGTAACCTCGGCAGGTAATACACAATCCAAATGCCCGGATGGATTTAGTACCAGTTCGAAAAATATAAAAAACGCATTAGTAGTGGGTGCAGTCGACCAATCAGACAGAATGAGTTCATTCAGTAGTTTTGGTCCTGCAAATGATGGTAGACTGCTTCCGAACATTTGTGGCGATGGCGTTGACGTATTATCAACCTTTTTCGACAATGGCTATGGTATTTACAGTGGTACTTCCATGTCAACGCCTGGTGTAGCAGGAACCATGGCACTCATTTACCAGCGATACAAGGACACGCATGGTGGTAAAAGGCCGGATGCGGCATTTCTAAGGGCATTGGCATGCAATACTGCCACCGACCAGGGAAACCCGGGACCTGACTATAAGTATGGCTATGGTGAAATCAATGGGGTAAAAGCTGTTGAAGCCATGGAAAAAAACTATTATTATTCGGATTCGGTAGGCCAGGATGATCTTAAAGCCAGGTCCATTACTGTACCTAACGGTGCCGTAGCCCTTAAAGTGATGTTAGCCTGGAATGATCCCGCAGGTACTGTAGGCAGTAGTCGTGCACTTGTTAACGATCTGGATTTAAGTTTATCGCATGATGGAGATACCATTTTACCATGGGTGTTAAATCCGCTTGATCCTGCTGCAAGTGCAAAAAGAGATTACGACGGGCTGAACAATATGGAACAGGTTACCCTATCCAATCCGGCATCAGGCACTTATACTGTAAACGTATCGGGATATGAAATCCCATCCGGAATGCAGAATTTTTCAGTGGTTTATGATGTTGTTATGCCATCGCTTAAGATCACATACCCACTTGGCGGTGAGTCATTTACTCCGGGAGAAGTAGAAATTATCCGCTGGGATGCCGAAGGGTATAATGATACTTTTACGCTTGAATATTCTGTTGATGGCGGAATTACCTATTCCATCCTGGCGGGCGATATTCCTTCAAACAAAAGATATTATTCCTGGGAGGTACCGCATAAAATCACCAAAGATGCAAAATTCCGAATCTCGAACGGATCGACCCTTTATGAAAACAAGGTTGCCTTTAACATCATGCATGCTCCTGCGAACTTAACTATCGAACAGGCACAATGCAGCGGTGAAGGTACTTTTTTAATGACATGGGATGAAGTACCAAATTCGAAATATGAAGTACTTAAACTCAAAGGTCAGGCGTATGAGCATTTGGCATATGTAACTACCAACAGTTACGGTATAACCGGTGTAACAGCAAATAATGATAACTGGTATTGTGTTAAAGCCATTGAACTAACAACCGGGGCTATCAGCCAGCGATCAATTGCAGCTACTTTAAATCCTGCCATCACCATACCAGCACTTCCTTTTACCGAAAATTTCGAAAACCAGGTGGCACCCAACTTCTACTTTGACTCACAAAAAGGGCAGGGCAATGTACGGTACGTAAATACCAGCCAGAAGTATGGAATACGCCTCGAAGGCACATCCGGTGAAACTACTGACTGGGTTGATGCCAAAGGCGCTGAATGTTTTACATCCAACCCCGGATACATCGTAAAAGCCGCTATTTGCAGTGTGGATGCTTCATCCTATGCCGGTAAGGTACTCAGGCTTAAATTCGACTACAGGCAAAAGTATCGTGATGCCGAAGGGACTTCGTATTTCAGGGTAAAAGTGAACGGCAACGTTCTCCCCAATTCCGAAGGAACCGATGTTTATGGTGCTACCTTGCAGGAAAGCTATAAATCAGTGTATTACGACTTAACTGCCTATGCTGGCTTAGCCTCTGTAAATATCGAATTTGAGGCTGTTTGTAAAACCGACTATACAACCTATATCACCGGATCCGGTGGTTATGATTTCAGCGACGACAGCTACGATATGGGCGATTTCGTGAATATCGACAATATAGAATTAAATTCTCCCCCGGTCGATTTGGTGTTAACATCGTTAGTAACGGGTTCAGGATTTACAAATGCTGAAACTTTTACCCTGACTGTAAAAAACATTTCAGGAATAACTGTTTCGAACATACCTGTTTCCTATAAAATTAACGAGGACGCTGTTGTAACCGAAATTATTGCTGGTCCGGTTGCCCCCCTGGCCGATGTTTCCTATTCTTTTGCTAAAAAGGCAGATCTATCAGTGAATGGAGCATACAACATACTGGCATACCTGGCATATACGGATGACAAGCTCAATAAAAACGACACACTGAAATCCAGAAAAATTAATAACGGCAGTGATATTCTGTTCGGCAAAACCAGCACCCTCACTACATGTAATGCTGTAATTGTTGACCCCAGCGGGCGTTACAGCGATTACCAGAGTAATGTAAACAGTTCGCAAATCATCAAGCCCGGAGCAAGCGGTAAAAATGTAAAAATTACGTTTACTGAGTTTGCAACTGAGGCTGATTATGATTTCCTGTACATATACGACGGAACAGTTGCCAGTGCCGCCAACCTGGCTGCTGCTTATTCAGGCGATGCCCTCCCTCCTTCCTATACTTCGAAAGCTGATGGAGGAGAGTTATTGTTGAAGTTCATATCCGATTCAAATACAGAAGAATCCGGATTTATGTTTACAACTGAATGTGTTGATAAAGCACCTGTGGATGCGAGGCTCACCGCTATTACAGCGCCTTCGGCAAGCGGGTTGAAAACGGTTGCTGAAACAGTGACAGTTACCCTGAAAAATGTTGGTACCCTCCCCATCAGTAGTACTGTATTGCATTACCAGATTAACTCGCTGCCATTCGTAAGCGAAACATCAGCAACTGCAATGGCAGTAGGCAAATCCCTGAGTTATTCCTTTGCAACCAAAGCTGATCTGTCGATACCAGGCACCTATACACTTAAAGCCTGGGTCGAAGTAGCCAATGATCCCATTAAATACAATGATACTATTACTACAAGTATCATTTCAGTAGATCCAATAAAAGACGCCCAAATTTCCGCAATCAATTCCGAAATATTGCCGGCCCGAACTGCACTTACTACCATTGGAGCTACCATAAAAAATAACGGTACATTACCACTTACCAATGTTCCTGTTGCATATACCATTAATGGCGGACCCGAAATAAACCAGACACTGGTAGGGATACTGGATATAAATACGTCGACTACATTTACCTTTACTACGAAAACCGATATGACAACACCCGGTGCAACGTATGATATAAAGGTTTACACCAAACTGCCCGGGGATATGCAGCTAAATAATGATACTTTATCTGCCCGGGTTATTACCCCTGCCAATGCATTGACAAATGTGGTTGGTTCATTCAGTGACTTAGGCGAGGTAGCTGTTGCACCTGCTATTCCGGCCGTTAACCTGGTACATAATTATACCTTCGAATGCTGGCTTAACCCTGAAACGCCATCAACTTTCGGGCGTCTGTTCGACAAAACATACATTTCGTTATTTTACCAGACAGAAGTGTATTCGAGTATTTATCCCGAAAACACATACATCATTTCAGTAACAACACCTACCGGCTCATTTATCTGTTACTACCCCGGAGCACTGAAACCAAACCAATGGCAGCATGTGGCACTCACCGTTAGCAGCACTAATGTTTACACGCTTTATGTCGACGGAGTTGAACAAGCACCAACCTTTTATACGGGCAGCTTTGGCGAAACCAGGTCGAATACAGCTATGCCTTTGTACATAGGAAATAACGGAACATTTACCAGGGGAGTAAAAGGGAAGATTGATGAAGTCAGGATATGGAACACCTGTCTCGACCAGGCAACCATCGTTAACAACCTTATTACCGATTATCCAACAAATACCAGTGGCATGGTTGCCTATTACAAGTTCAGGGAAGAAAGTGGAAAGTACCTGTACGATTACTCTTCGAATGACAATACTGCCATTATACGCGGCGTGAGTGATGACGGAATGGGAAAAGCAGGGAATTTCTGGAGTACACCTGGATTGATGCTCTCCGATTATAAAATCCCGGGACAGGCGTTCCCCACTACTTTTGATGAAAGCACAAATACCCTTTCGGTAATTATGGAAGGTGCCGACCTCAGTAATTTAACAGCAACCTTTAACCCGGCTCAGAAATCAATTATAAAAGTAGATGGGCTGGAACAGGTAAGTGGGGTTACTTCCAACAATTTCGCTTCGGGGCCTGTAACCTATACCGCCGATGGAGTAGGATTTAATACGGGTATACAGCAGCAATATTCAGTTGTAGTTACAAATAATAAAAATTCGCTCTGCGATTTGATGGGTATCGAATTTAATTCGGCTGACAATCCCTCACTTTCCGGTTCAATTGTTATGGACGGAAAAGGCAGTAATTACTATAAAAAAGTAACTCCTTCACTGGATTTATCATCGCTGAAGGCAAGCTTTACCATCTCTCCCGGCGCCAAACTTTACATTAACAATATTGAACAAACGAGCCCTCAACAGACAGGTTTTGATTTTTCCAATCCTGTTATGATTAAAGTGGTTTCAGAAAACGGCTTGAATTTCCAGAATTACAATGTAACGCTCGACGGCAGGAATTCAGACGCTGATTTATCCGGATTTGGCATTAATGAGTATCAGATAGGTACTACAAAAATTGATCAGGAGCACCATACCATTAACGTGTGGGTCAACAAAT
Organism: uncultured Bacteroidales bacterium; assembly: GCA_937965665.1. Classification (GTDB taxonomy): domain Bacteria; phylum Bacteroidota; class Bacteroidia; order Bacteroidales; family UBA4417; genus UBA4417. The sequence continues at coordinate 24,682 of CALCJE010000265.1, read as the reverse complement.
CAGCGGATCTTTCGATGATGACCGCCAATTTCACAATATCCGACGGAGCTAAGCTTTATGCCGACAACTTTGTACAGATTAATGGCTTAACTGCAAACAATTTCACGGGGCCAAAAGTATATACCCTCGTTTCGGAAGACGAATCCAGCAGTATCAACTGGCTAGTTACCGTGGCAAAGGATAACGAAAAACCCGTATTAGTGTTAAACGGGACTTCGCCCATGGATATTCCATACGGTTCTGTATTTGTTGATCCGGGTGTAACCGCTACTGATAATGCGGATGTAAGTATCAATACAGCAGAAATTACAAGCGGAAATGTGAATACAAGTAAAACAGGATCCTATTTGTTAACCTACAATGCCCAGGATGTTTCGGGCAACAGTGCCGATGAAGTTTCCCGTATTGTAAATGTTGTTAAAGCTGACGCTTCTCTTACAATCAGCGATCTTCTGGTGTATTACAATGGTTCGCCACGTTCAGTTACCGTGGTTACTGAACCTGTTGGGTTACTCACAAAAATTACCTATGATGGGTCAGAAACAGCACCGGTAAATATTGGGAAATACCAGGTTGTTGCTGAAATAATGGATGAAAACTACCAGGGCTCAGCAACTGCAACACTCGAAATCTTAATGAATACAGGTATAAACCCGGTTGCCGCCCATAACGTACAGATTTATTCGTCCGGGGCTGCAGTTTACGTTAAAATACCTGAACTTAAACTGCCCGCACACCTGGTTGTTTTCGATGTTACAGGCGTGCCTGTTTATCAATCAAATAAGCTGGGAAAAGGTCTTAATAAATTTGACCTCCGCTTACAACCAGGCATGTATGTTGTTAAACTGGTAATGGATACTGATGTGATAACCCAAAAAGTGATACTCAAAATGTAATCCATAATACAGCGTAACCTAAACATATTAAAAAAGCGAAAGGCCACTTTTACAAGGTGGCCTTTCGCTTTTCAGTTTAAATAAATACAGATCTGTTTCCTCTGCTATTAAAAACTTATGTGCTACAACTATTTCATGTTGTGAAATATATTGATCACATCATCGTCCTCTTCCATTTTTTCAATCAGTTTCTCAACATCGGCCTGCTGTTCGGGGGTTAATTCCTTGGTATCGTTCGGAATGCGTTCGAACGCAAAAGTTTTGATCTCGAATTTATTGTCTTCGAGGTATTTCTGTATGGCTCCGAAATTATGGAAATCGGCATAAATTAAAATTTCGCCCTCATCCACAAAAATTTCATCAAGACCGAAATCAATCAGTTCGAGTTCCAGTTCTTCAATATCAACGCCCTCTTTCAGCCCTACTTTAAAAGTGCATTTACGATCGAAAAGGAAATCGGTCATGCCGCTGGTGCCCAGGCTGCCGCCATATTTGTTGAAATACATGCGCACATTGGCAACAGTACGTGTCGGGTTGTCGGTAGCTGTTTCCACCACAACAGCCACGCCATGGGGCGCATAGCCTTCGTAAACCACTTCCTTGTAATCCGATGAGTCTTTGGAAACAGCGCGTTTTATAGCACGTTCGATATTATCCTTCGGCATATTTTCGCTTTTCGCCGTTTGTATGAGCAGTCGCAAACGCGAGTTGCTTGCCGGATCGGGACCGCTGGCTTTTACTGCTATTTCAATATCCTTGCCCAGGCGGGTAAAAACCCGTGCCATATTGCCCCATCGCTTCAGTTTGCGTGCTTTACGAAATTCAAATGCTCTTCCCATGCTATTGTAACGTATATTTTATGGTTGCTGTAATAGTTTGTTTTTTTGAAGCAGCAAAAGTAGTTCGATTATAGGAAATGTAAAAACAATCCGGGATTAAATATTGTACCTGATTGAAAATACCGGAATTATACAGTTGAATTGCCGTTGATCTCCTGACGGGGAACCGGGATTGTGTTTGTAATTTTTTATTGATATTTATCCCCTGACGGGGAAACCCTCTGGCTGGTGCCCGCTTGTAACACGAACCTGAATAAACATCTTATAATTTTTATCCATATCTCCGTGGAATCCAGCATCACCCGGAATTAAATCAAAAAAAGCCGGTCCTTTGCTTAACTGGTTTTAAGAATGTATCCCTGATTGAGTCCATTTGCAACGCTTATCGGAAACATTACTACTTTTGCTGGTAGTACTCAACCAGAAGGTCACAAAAAAAATCATAATAATTTTAACTTCATGTTTCAATTCTCTTTAGCACGTAAAATCATCATTAGTATCATACTTATTCTTGGATTAGGCTATGCATCGGCTCAAAATTCGAAAATAGCTATTATCTCTCTCGAAGATACAACATTAGTAAATCAACATGTTGGATTAACCATGTTTGGGAATTTTACTGATACTTTGCATCTTAACATAGCTGTTTCCCAGCATATCGAACAACAATTACTAAAATATCTGTCTCAAAACTATGATGTAAGCATAATTAAGCGATTACCTGATTCGGTTTATTATCCAAAGAAAAGTATTTTCGGCACTGTAGGTGGGCTGAGTAAAGCTGTAAAAGGATGGATTAGCAGCGTTAAAAATGATTATAATTTCGTAATTTTTCTTGGCAATACATCCATTCCACGTGAATGGAACATATTGGTACCTGAGAATACCAGCGGGCTTTACACCAGGGGTCGTCACTCCGGATTTTATACAACAATCACGTTTTTTGCCTATCGCACAGCCGATTTACAAAGAATTGAATACTTTCTTCCTCCTTCAAAAATTATTACACCACTCAAAAAATTCGAGTTCCCAGCAGATAATAAAAGTTTTACCGCCGAAATGTTAGTAACTATAAAGGATGGATTTATTAACCATATTGATAGTGTTGTAGAGTATTTTTTAACTAAAACTTATTTGGTACCACAGAATCAACTAGATGAAATTAAAGCAAAAAATTCATAGCGCTGTATTAAACTGTCAGCCCCGGCTGTCCATCGCATTCCCCCAAAAAACAAATCAGATGATATCCTGATTCTGTGATTCAGCATACCGTAAATCAATAGCAAAAGCTACAAAATCAAAAAAAGCCGGTCCACTGCTGAACCGGCTTTTATTATGCTGTTTTAAAACCAGTTTCACTTAGTTCTTAATCAGCATTGTATAGATAGAGCGTCATTCAAATACATGCAATTTCATCACAACAGGCTGTGTTGGTTCAACTATTCGAAAACTTAACATACATTTACCGATGAATCGGTACAGGTAGTGCTGGCAGGCAGTTTTGTGCCGCGAAATCGCCAACATCTGAAACCTGCCAACCGTTGGTGGTAACAACAGGAAAAATGATGCTTTTAACTGAAATAAAGAAATTAGAACTATGATACGCAACTTCTCATTTGCAATTAAAGGTATTTTCAAATATACCTTTATGCTATCCATTCTGTTTTCAACGCATTGTTTTGCACAGCAACATGGGAGCTGGATATCAAGTTCACCGGAAAAGCAATGGGTGAAACAACCCGGATTGAAATTGAAAAAATCAAACGTCAAAGCTGATGTTATAATTAATCTTAGTGAAACGCAACAAACTATTGAAGGGTTTGGCGCTTGTTTTAATGAACTTGGCTGGACATCGCTCTCACTTCTTTCGGATAATGACAGGGAAGCTATTCTTAAAGAACTCTTCCAGCCAAATATCGGGGCAAATTTCACTATTTGCCGTATGCCAGTCGGGGCAAATGATTTCTCCCGACATTGGTACTCCTACAATGAAACCGACGGAGATTTTGAGATGAAAAATTTCAGTATTGCCAACGACTATGAAACGCTGATTCTTTTCATCAAAAATGCACAGAAATATAATCCTGCCTTAAAGTTATGGGCATCGCCCTGGTCGCCGCCTACATGGATGAAATACAATAAACACTATGCATCTCAGCCTGTTCCTGATGTTTCCGGATGGTCGAAGGAGCAACTTCAAACTATGAGAGACAATTGGGGCATGGATTTTAAAGGGATAAGCAATGGCATGAAACCCGAACAACGAATGCATGAAGGAACAGATATGTTTATTCAGGACGAAAAATATTTTAAAGCATACAGTCTTTACTTTTCAAAATTTATAGATGCATATAAAAAGGAAGGAATTCATATAGGTATGGTAATGCCACAAAACGAATTCAATTCCGACCAGGTTTTCCCGAGTTGTACCTGGCGAGCTTCGGGTTTGGTAAAATTTGTTTCGTTTCTGGGCCCCGAAATGAGAAAAAAAGGGGTTGATTTGTATTTTGGGACTATGGAACGCCCTGATTCAAAATTGGTCGACACTTTGCTTACTGACCCGTTAAGCAGGGATTATATAAAAGGAGTCGGCTTTCAATGGGCAGGCAAAGATGCCATTGCAGCTATCCATCAGCAATATCCCGATTTGAGCCTGTATCAGACTGAACAGGAATGCGGAAACGGATACAACGATTGGAAATATTGTACGTATGCATGGAGTTTAATGAAACATTATCTCAACCATGGCGTGAAAGCTTATTTTTATTGGAATATTTCGCTGAAGGATGGTGGCAAAAGCACATGGGGCTGGCATCAAAACTCTCTTGTTATTGTCGACACGCTCCATCGAACCTATAAATACAGTTACGAATACTATTTGATGAAACATCTAAGCCATTTTGTAAAACCCAATGCAAAAAAAATTGTAACCAAAGGTGCGTTTGATGATTTGTTAGTGTTTATAAACCCTGATAAAAGCGTAGCCATATTAATAAATAATGCCGAAACCCAGGATAAGACTGTAAATATTGAAATCGATGGAAAAATATTAACCCCAACCCTAAAAGCGCAAACAATCAACACCATTTTAGTGAAATATTAACTTTGTGCAGGGAGGAGAAAACTGCAAAATCTAATCAACCCTCAGGCAAGCGTTTTTAAAGCGTGCCCTTAAAACAACCTGTCAAAATAACATTGTAACCTGAAGGCACCTTATCATTAAATCAAAAAAAACGGTCCTTTGCAGGGTTGCGCCTAAGCCTGATTTAAAATATAAAGATATTGAGATTATAATTATATTTGAAGGGTAAAATAAGTAGTGGTTGGCAAATACAAATTGCATCAGAATAATATAAACGAAAAATATTAACGGTTAAAAGCGCTTAAAAGTGATGTAAACTTGTTGATATATGCTAGTTGGCAGTAATGCAAAGACCCGAAAAGTAACATTTGCAAATGATAAGCAAAGAAATATTACTGAAGATTAAGAACGATAAAATTTGGTTTAACGACACAGATTTTATTCATATTAAACAGACGGACATTCCTATTGAATATCTATCATTTCATTCACATAGAGATATTTTTTGGAAGGTTCAAATGAAAGAATTTGATAAGACTTCAAAAAAATTATGTGTTGAGATTATCAATTATAATTACAACAACCTAGCGATATTTTTGAGCCAAAAACCTAAACAAGAAATTAAATACTTGGAATTTGGTAAATTTAATTGGGCATACCTTGAACCAATTTTATCAAGTTATCAGCGGATTAAATTTATCAACCAACTTACAAACATTAATGACAGACCTTGTGATTATAAACCAGTACACGAAAAAGCAATAAAAAATACAGATGCATTAGAGTTTTGTGAAAATGCAAATTTGCAAGTTGAAAATTTTGAGAATAAGAGTGAATCAATTGTTACAAAATTTGAAGAAGAATTTGCTATTAATTTTAATGAAAGTGTGTTTATGCTAGGGTATGTAAGGTTCTCAAAATATATTAAGAAACTTGACCAGTCTTTAGACTTCAAAATAACTAACGAGAACATCCTGACAGAATTTGATAATATTAAATATTGGTTTTCAAAAAAATTGAAGACAAAAAAAATTAGAGTAAAAGCAACATTTATCCTAATAGACAACCAACTTAACGAATTCTTTGCAACATCAAAGGACATAGACAATATTGACCAGAACCTTATTGAAGGTGTTAAAGTTCAAAGAACATTTGAAATTACGAAATCAATTCGGCCAAAAGAAGTTGACAAAGCACTTTTCACATCAGACGATATATACAGTTTGGATAATTCGAATGACTTGGAAGGCAATGTATTTAAACAGACTGAAAAAGATATTTTGGATATGCTAATTGCTAAGTGCAACGTAAGAAATAAAAGAGAATTAATATACTTATCAGGTAACAAACAATCCATGAATTATAGAATTCGGTTTACAAACCATCCAAATTTTGGTTTCATTTTTCTTGCAGAAGGCGAGTTAAACAACCATTTTATTTGGGAATTACTTAATTCACATGCTACTTACATTTGGACAATTGAAAAAGGGGAAAAAGAAATTGAATTGCAATACAAAAGAATTGAAGCCACTATAAATACAATTTTAGACTGTGGAAGAGAAAAATACAAAAGGGCTTATAGGACAACAAACCAAGACAATGATTTAATTTTTAATGTAGTATATCATAAAGACAAAGGCTCACAATTTATTGACGAATTTCCAAAGTGGAAACACCGGATAAATGAATTGATAACCTAAAATGCACTACTGCCAATCGAGTAGGCTGCCCCACCAGCAAATACTGACTGGGTGCGCCTCTCCAGGCTGTCCGCCATAGTCCCCAAAAACAAATCAAATGCTTTCCTGAGTCTGTGACCCGGGATACAGTAAATCAATAGTAAAACCTACAAGATCAAAAAAGCCGGTCCATTGCCGAACCGGCTTTTTTATGCATTTATTTTAAAAACTTGTTTTTATTTCTCAATCCGCATTTTATAGAAGGAGCGCCATACAAATACAAGCGCAACCACCAGGAATGCGATACCCACATAGGGTGCAACCGGTCGGAAGGCCGCCGAAATGGCAATTTCCATAGCCAGCAGTCCGAACAACGTGGAGAATTTAATTACCGGGTTCATGGCAACCGAAGAGGTATCCTTAAACGGGTCGCCCACGGTATCGCCAACAATGGTAGCATCGTGTAGCGGCGTACCTTTCATTTTCAGATCAACTTCAACCACTTTTTTGGCATTGTCCCAGCCACCACCGGCATTGGCCATAAATATAGCCTGGAACAAACCAAAGATGGCGATAGAAATGAGGTACGAAACAAAGAACGATGCAGCTGCAAACTGAATGGCTTTGTTAGCCTCGCCGGTAGCTTCATATCCGGAAATAAAGGCGAACGCCAACGCAAATGAGAAAATACCAATAAAGATATTGAGCATTCCTTTCTGCGCATACACCGTACATATTTTTACAACCTCTTTCGATTTTTCGACATCTGCTTTTTTAGGGGCATTGGGATCGAGGTTTATATTTCTTTTAATAAACTCAACCGCACGGTAAGCACCCACAGTAACAGCCTGGGTTGATGCGCCTGTAAACCAGTAAATAACCGCGCCACCGCAAAGGAAGCCCAGGATTGTCCATGGGTTCAGGATATTTAAAATGGTTTCGGGTTCAACGCCCAACACATTTTTGATAACCAGTATCAGCGAGAAAATCATGGTGGTAGCCCCTACAACCGCGGTACCGATCAATACCGGTTTGGCTGTTGCTTTAAAGGTATTTCCGGCGCCATCATTGGCTTCGAGGTAATGTTTCGATTTTTCGAAATCGGGTTTAAAGCCAAAGTCTTTTTCAATTTCCCGGGCAATATTGGGTACGTCTTCAATCAGCGAAAGTTCGTAAACTGATTGTGCATTATCAGTTACAGGTCCGTAGCTGTCGACAGCAATGGTAACAGGTCCCATTCCCAGCAACCCGAAAGCAACCAGGCCAAAGGCGAATATGGATGAGTATATCATAAACTGGTCGAGGCCGAATGTACTTGCGATATAGGCAATAAACATAAGCAGCACGAATACCATTCCCATCCAGAAAGCGCTGAAGTTACCGCCAACAAATCCCGAAAGTATGGTAAGCGAAGCTCCGCCTTCTTTGCCGGAGTTAACAATTTCCTGAACATGATCCGATTTAGGTGAAGTAAAGATCTTTGTAAATTCAGGGATAAGCGCGCCTCCCAGCGTACCACAGCTGATAATCACGGATAAAACCACCCATAAGTTAGCATTCAGTGCTCCAACCGTGGTTGAAGGACCTACCAGGAAATAACTTGCAATAAAAGTTACCAGGATCGACATTACCGATGTGATCCACACAAGATTTGTGAGTGGCTTTTCGAAATCGAGATCATCCTTTTTGCTGTATAACGACTTACTCAGTAAATCATTAATATAAAATGAACCTATTGAAGTGATGATCATTAAAATACGCATCACAAAAATCCAGGTGAGGAAAGCGGCCTGCCATTCAGGATTTGCTATAAAAGTTCCATCAGTAACAGAGCCTACTGCCAGAACAATAAATGAGATGAGTGCTACACCGGTTACACCATAAGTTTCGAAACCATCGGCGGTTGGACCAACACTGTCGCCTGCATTATCACCGGTACAATCAGCTATAACACCAGGGTTACGCGGGTCGTCCTCACCAATTTTGAAAACTACTTTCATCAGGTCCGAACCGATATCAGCAATTTTTGTAAAAATACCCCCGGCAATACGCAAAGCCGATGCACCAAGTGATTCGCCTATGGCAAACCCGATGAAACATGCTCCGGCCAAATGACGCGGAATATAAAGCAGGATTACCAGCATCATGATGAGCTCCACACAAACCAGAACTACCCCGATGCTCATACCTGAGTCGAGCGGTATTTTGAGCAGTTTCAGCGGTTTACGCTCGAGCGAGGCAAAAGCCATACGGCTGTTGGCAAAAGTGTTCATGCGGATGCCAAACCAGGCCACACCGTATGAGCCAAGGATACCGATAACAGCCCAGAGCAATATAAGTAAAACTCCACCTACACCTGCATCCTGCAGGAAACCATAATAAAAAGCAACACAAAGAGCAATAAAAGCAAAAAGTATCATCAGGAACTTACCCTGCTGAACCAGGTATGTTTTGCAGGTTTCGAAAATGGTGTTCGAAACATCGAGCATACTCTGATGTGTACGTAAATTTTTTACTTTTAAAAACTGGTACAATCCGAAACCCAATCCGCCTAAGCAAACCAAAAAACCAAGCAGAAGCAGGTGGTTCTGGTCGACATTAAGTTGTGGAATTTTCAGGTCAGCCTCGCTGGCCATAACCGGAAATGCCGCCAGGAAGGCAACACACGCAAGCAGAATCCTTTTCATAAGTTTATTTTAGGTTTAACAATAAATAAAGCAGATTTTCAATTGCATCAAATATACAGTACTTTATTGAAAAGGCAAACGCTTGCATTGCATCAGCCGGTTTTTTTTATTCACCGACTTAACGCCTGATTTATAGGGAAATACAAAATTTAGTACATCCAATGAACTGATCCTGGATATATTACTGGCATTTGTTACCGGTTGAAATGGAACAGTACAGCAGGAATACCCGCCATGCGCTACTTTTCAGCAATCACAAACAGGTCGAAAGCTGAGTCGGAGGAATCACCGATTGAAAATTCGGATACCGTAACCAGGTTTACCAGCGATGAATTATCGTCGAGAAGGCTGCGCCGGTTGAGCCGGTTGAGCAGGTCGTAAGGAATCTGGAGCAGGCGGCGCGGCAGGCGGTATTGCAGGTTAAAAATATCGAAACGGGTGATACGGCGTACCGAAGCCCTGTTTTTTTCGTGGTATTCCATCACTTTATCATTGCCGTACACACCCTTCATTTCAACTGATTTAAACACCTGCGAAACCAGGACTGTAAGTTCGGCAGCCGTGTACTCACGTATATGCCAGGGATTCCGGGTAAGTGACATCAGCCGGTTAGGCGTGGAAAGAAAGAGTTTGCCACCCGGTTTCAATACGCGGTGAATTTCGCGGATAAAGGCTTTATCATCCTGAATATGTTCAATAACCTGGAAAGTAACTGCAAAATCAAAACTATTATCGGCAATGCCTGCAAGCGATGGAAGCAGCATCTTACGAAATTCAACATTTGCATGGCCTGTAACATTGGTATCGAACTTATCAACCGCAAGATACTTGTCGGCAAGCGGTGCCAGCAACTCAACGCCATAGCCTTCGCCGCTGCCCAGTTCAATAATATTACCTTTTACAAAGCCTGATGTTGCTTTATACGCAAAGAGACACCTGTTGTATATTACCTGTTCTGACGGATCGTGACCTGAACTTCGCTCGGCAGTTTGCATAAAATGATTTTAATAGGATTTGCAAAGGTAATGGAAATAGGAAAGAGAGCAAATTCTGAAATCCGTACTTATCTTCGGTTTATCCATTCCTTACATTGGCAGGTAAAAAAATTTGAAGTTTTTTTACTGTATTTAAAAAATCACTATTTTTGTATTTCAAATCCCGCGCATGACGACTTTTATGCATATCCTTTCTTTTTATTGGTGGCGCCGATGGCAAATGCACATCGTAGCGTAAACCCGGGTATGTAAAAAATATAATAGAGGATACTCAATTCAGGGGCACATCGTTACGATGTGCCTTTTTCGTTTTCAGTCAATTCATTTACTTATCAATTATATTACCCATGAAAAACAACAATCGAAACATTGTGCTGCTTCCCGAAGAAATGCCAAAAAAATGGTACAACATTGCAGCCGATCTGGGCGGCAAAATGCTACCTCCCTTACACCCGGGAACACTCAAACCACTCGATGGAGCCTCTATGAGCGCCCTTTTCCCTGAAGAACTGATCAAACAGGAAATGTCGGCAGAGCGTTTCATCGCCATTCCGGATGAGGTCCGCGAATTGTATGCTATGTTCAGGCCCTCGCCGCTTTACAGGGCAACACACCTGGAAAAAATGCTGGGTACTCCTGCTAAAATATACTTCAAGTACGAAGGGGTGAGCCCTGCCGGTTCGCACAAAACCAATACTGCCATTCCACAGGCCTATTATAATAAAATGGAAGGCATCAGAAAAATAACCACCGAAACCGGTGCAGGTCAATGGGGTAGCGCGCTCAGTTTTGCCTGTAACCATTTCGGCATCGATCTGCAGGTATTTATGGTTAAAGTAAGTTTTGACCAGAAACCCTACCGCAAGATGCTTATGAACCTTTGGAATGGTAAAGTGGAGGCATCGCCCAGCACTACCACCCAGGCCGGCAGAAATATCCTGGCAAAGTATCCTGACAGCCCGGGGAGCCTGGGAATTGCCATCAGCGAAGCCATTGAACTTGCTGTAGCCGACCCGAAAACCAAGTACTCATTAGGCAGCGTGCTGAACCACGTGCTGTTACACCAAACCATTATCGGGCTCGAAGCCGAAAAGCAATTTGAAAAAGCAGGCGATTATCCCGATGTTGTGATAGGTTGCTTTGGCGGTGGATCGAATTTTGCTGGTATCACCTTCCCGTTTGTGCGTCATAACCTGGAAGGGAAAAAGAAAACCCGTTTTATTGCCGTCGAACCTGCCTCCTGCCCCAAGCTTACCAAAGGAATTTTCAGGTACGATTTCGGTGATGTGGCCGGTATGACTCCCCTGCTGCCGATGCATACCCTGGGCCACGATTTTATACCTTCCAATATTCATGCAGGTGGATTACGTTACCACGGTGCTGCACCATTGGTGAGCGCACTGGTAAACGAAGGCCTGGTGGAAGCGCAGGCTATTGACCAGCTCGAATGTTTTGCAGCAGGCTTAAAATTCGCGAAAGCCGAAGGCATATTGCCGGCTCCTGAAACCACGCATGCCATCGCTGCTACCATCAGGGAAGCGCTGAAGGCTAAAGCCGAAAACACACCGCGTACCATACTGTTCAACCTGAGCGGGCATGGGTACTTTGATATGTATGCTTACCAGCAGTATCTCGATAACAAACTGGTGGATTTTGATTTTGATGACACTATCCTCAATAACATCGAAGGACAGACACACCCGATTGAACTTGCATTTCAATAGAATGCGTTTTCAGCGAATAAAAAAACGCACCCTGCCATAACAGGGTGCGTTTATATAACTGCTGAATATCAGAGGTTTAATACGCTTTTGTTAATTCTGCAACACCTTGTTAACAAGGTCGGCGGCTTCCTGCAGCGAAGTGGCGGAATAAACCGCCAAACCTGAGTTGTTGATCAGGTCTTTGGCTTCCTCAGCATTGGTACCCTGAAGCCTGACAATGATCGGAATAGGGATATTACCTATGTTTTTATAAGCATCAACAATTCCCTGTGCCACGCGGTCGCAACGAACGATACCGCCAAATATATTCACCAGAATTGCTTTCACTGAAGGATCTTTGAGTATGATCCTGAATGCGCGTTCAACCCTTTCGGCATTGGCGGTGCCACCCACGTCGAGGAAATTGGCCGGGTCGCCGCCACTTTGTTTTATAATATCCATGGTAGCCATAGCCAGGCCGGCACCATTCACCATACAACCAACGTTACCATTCAGTTTCACGTAGTTGAGATTATATTTTCCGGCTTCTACTTCCGAAGGATCTTCTTCGTGTATGTCGCGCATGGCTGCATAATCGGGGTGACGGTAAAGAGCATTCCCATCGAGCCGCATTTTACAGTCGACGGCCAGTATTTTGTCGTCGCTGGTTTTGAGCACCGGGTTTATTTCGAGCATGGCACAATCGGCACCCATGTATGTATCGTAGATGCCTTTTACAAATTTCACCATGTTTTTATGCGCTTCACCCGAAAGGCCCAGATTGAAAGCCACATTGCGGCACTGGAAAGCCTGCAGGCCTACTTTTCGATCGATGATTTCAACAAAAATTTTATCCGGAGTATGCTCAGCAACTTCTTCTATATCCATACCACCTTCGGTTGAATACATGATCATCACTTTGCCTTCCTGCCGGTTAAGCAGCATACTGAGGTAAAATTCCCTGGTTTGTGATGGTCCGGGGTAATAAACATCTTCCTGAATCAGCACCTTACGCACCAGCTTGCCGGCAGCTCCGGTTTGCGGGGTTACCAGGTTCATACCTAAAATATTGGTTGCCTTATCGCGGGCATCGTCGAGTGATTTGGCCAGTTTCACACCACCACCTTTGCCGCGGCCACCTGCATGAATCTGTGCTTTTACAACGCAAAACTGCGAACCGCTGAGTTTTTGTATTTCTTTAGCTGCTTCCACAGCCTGGTCAACAGTTTCGGCCATAATGCCTTTTGGAACAGGCACTCCAAAACTGCTTAAAATCTGTTTCGCCTGGTATTCGTGAAGGTTCATCGTAACTTGGTTTAATTATTTTATTATATGCAACTAGGTAGATATATGAATTCTGCTACAACAAAACGGGTCTTACAATTTATCATAATTCACTGATTTATTTTATATTACGATACGATGCAAGCCATTGACAGCAACAGCATTCTTTCTTTATTGCATGCTGCTAAAATAATTATTTTTCTTTAACAATGGAGGAATAAAAACCAACCTATATATTTGCAGATAATTTCATTTTAAGTGCGCACATTTTTCATTTCCACCCTCCTTATATTAGTTGGCTTTACTTCTTTTGCAGAAAAGAATCCGGATCCGCGATCGAACAGAAAATCGGTACAGGCGGTCAAAATTTCGACATCTCCAAAAGTAAACGGCATGGCAGATGATTCGGTATGGCATCATGTTCCTGCCATCACTGATTTCGTCCAGTATCAGCCGGTGTACAATGCGCCTCCCTCCTTCCGCACCGAAGTTAAAATAGCCTACGATAATTATGCTATTTACGTGCTTGCCCATATGTTCGATCCGTATCCTGACAGCATTGAAAAGCAGTTAGGCTTACGCGATGCCAACAACCTGAATGCGGACATGTTCAGTATTGAATTTGATACCTATAACAACCAGCTGGATGCATATACTTTCAAGGTAAGTGCATCGGGGGTACAGTTCGACCAGCGCGAATCGGATGCAACCTACGATGCGGTTTGGGAGAGCGATGTAAAAATCACCAGCAACGGATGGGTGGCCGAATTAAAAATACCTTACTCCGCCCTGCGTTTTGCACGCATTAACCCGCAAATATGGGGAATGGAAATGACGAGGACCATCCGGCGCAACCGTGAGTCAGATCAGTGGTCGCTCGAATCACTCGAAGCCAAAAACGACCTCCCGTATTGGGGAGTACTCGAGGGTCTGAATAATATAAAACCACCGGTGCGTCTTTCGGCCACACCTTACGTAGTTTTGCAGGCTCAGCATTTTCCCGACCAATCATCGGGCAAAGATGTTTCATCTTCTTTTGGAGGTGGTATGGATCTGAAATACGGGATAAACGAAAGTTTTACACTGGATATGTCGCTGCTTCCTGATTTCAGCCAGGTGCAATCGGATAACAAGGTAAAAAACCTTACAGCCTTTGAAACTGTATACAGTGAACAGCGTCCATTTTTCAAGGAAGCTGTGGATCTTTTTATGAAAGGCGATATTTTTTACTCACGGAGAATCGGTAAAACACCTGCACTCTTTTACAGTGTTGAAGATTCGCTGAAAGATGGTGAAAGCATCAGCAAAAACCCGGTGCAGCAGCGACTGGTAAATGCCACCAAAGTATCAGGACGTAATAAAAAAGGACTTGCCATTGGCGTGTTAAATGCCGTTACCGCCAATACCTATGCCACACTTTCTGATGCCGAAAATAATCATCGTAAAGTACTTACTGACCCGGCAACGAACTATAACCTTATCGTTTTCGACCAGGCGCTTAAGAATAACTCGAACGTGTATGTAACAAATACCAACGTGATAAGGGGCAGTAATTTCCAGGATGCCAACGTAACAGCCAGCGGTGTAACGCTGAATGATAAATCGAACACATACCGTTTCAGCCTGTCAGGTGGCATAAGCCAGGTTTTTATGCCGGCAGATGCCGAAAATGAAGCATCGGCAGTTCGCGGGTACAAATATGGTATGAGCGCTTCGAAAACCAATGGAAACCTGCAATGGTCAGTGAGCCGCGGAACCCTTGACGATAAATTTAATGCCAACGACATGGGACTCACCATATACAACAATTACAACAATAACGCAGCAAGTGTGAGTTACTCCATTTATAAACCTTTCTGGGTTTTGCGCGACATATCCGGGAGTATATCACTCTCAAACCAGAACAATTTCACTACCCATAAGCCTCAGACTGCCAACCTGAAATATAATTTCTCGCTCACTACCTTAAAGTATCTTTCGATGTGGGGCGGAATCGGTCATGCACTGGTTGAGACTTACGATTACTACGAACCTCGTACCGAAGGCATGTACTACATGGATGCCAGGTCGGTTTGGGGCAACTACTCCATTTCGACAGATTACAGGAAACCATTTGCACTGGATGCATCAGTAAGTGCATATTATGCCGCCCGTGATGGCTCCAAAGGTTTTGGAACCGAACTTAGCCCGTTGCTTCGTTTAAACAACAAGATAACCTTCAGTTTTTCATTTGGCTACGACAGGGAAATAAATGATTACGGCTATGTTAATAACCAGGATGCCAATGTGATATTCGGGAATCGCGATATTCATATTTTCGAAAACGGAGCCAGCGGCAAATACCTGTTCAAAAATAATGTATCACTAAGCCTGATGGCCCGCCATTATTATTCTCAGGGAAAATACAGCAGTTTTTATACCTTACTCGATAACGGGTATCTTACCCCAAATACCTCGTACCAGGAGAACCACGATTTTATTTTTTCAACCTTTAATGTGGATATGGTTTTCTCATGGATATTTGCCCCCGGCAGCAGCATGAACATTGTGTGGAAAAATGAAATTACCGGCGAAAAAGATCACGTAACAGGGAACTATTACAACAACTTTGATGATACATTTCGTGAGCCGCAGCTGAATAACATTTCGCTGAAACTGCTTTATTATATTGATTACCAGCGATTATCGAATAACAAAAGTTAATGACAGCCATAATTAAAAAATGGATTTCCGACAAACGGTAACCGAGGCTGGTGCGTGAACTTTACTGAGTATGAATCGGGAAAAATGAAGAATTGTCTTTCCCCATTAACTTGTATCTTTACAACCTGAAACAAAATTATGATCACAGGAAAAGATATTCACAAGTCGTATGGCCAGCTTGAAGTTCTGAAGGGCATAGACCTGCAGATAAACCAGGGTGAAATTGTATCAGTGGTTGGTGCATCGGGGGCTGGCAAAACTACTTTACTTCAGATTATAGGCACACTCGATAAACCCACTTCGGGAACTATCCTTTTCGATAACCAGGATATAGCAACATTGAGCGAAAAGAAACTCTCAGCATTCCGCAATAAAAATATCGGGTTTGTGTTCCAGTTTCATCACCTGCTTCCTGAGTTTACGGCACTCGAAAACCTGTATATACCTGCATTTATCAAAGGGGTACAGCAAAAAGAGGCACATAGCCGTGCCCTTGAACTGCTTGATTTCCTGCATTTATCAGACCGGGCAACGCATAAACCATCGGAACTCTCGGGAGGCGAACAACAACGTGTAGCCGTGGCCAGAGCACTTATGAATCATCCTACGCTGATTCTGGCTGATGAACCTTCGGGAAATCTCGATTCGGCTAATGCACGTGAACTTCATAAGCTATTTTTCAGTTTGCGTGAGAAATTTAACCAAACATTCGTAATAGTTACCCATAACCAGGAACTCGCTGATATGAGCGACCGCAAACTTATGATGGTTGATGGCAGGATTGTATAACATTTCAGGCAGGGATTTCATAGTTTCCCCATCATTTTCAAATGCATAAAATACCGGCTTTTAGCAGTTTTCATCCAATAATAATGCGAAAAAGCCGTTATCAGATTTCAGGAAAACATCAAACCACTTTACTCAATGAAGAATCGCAATCCCCTGAAGGGTTTAAGCATATATACGTTTCTGGTTATTTTTGGAATCTTTTTCATACCCTCACTTTTCAATAAAAGTTTCGCCCAGGCTAAACCCTCTGCATCACCATACACCACGCTGCTGCAGGAAGCGGATAAAGCCCTGGCTGCAAAAGATTATGCCAATGCATTGTTCTTTTACGACAAAGCCTCGCACGCTAAACCTGACTTAAAATATGCCCCGGGTAAAATAGCCGAGATTAATTCCTTACTTGATGCCGATACCCGGGCTCAGCTTTTTGAAACCATCATCCTGAAAGCTGAGAATTTATTCAAGCAAAACAACTATCCACAGGCTAAAACAGAATACCAGAAAGCATTACTGCTCGACCCGGAATCGCAATTCCCCAAGGACAGGCTGGCTGAAATACGAACCCGGTACACCGATCCCGACGACCAGGCATTTTTTGATGGTGCCGTTGCTGATGGCGATAAAGCACTGTCTGCTGCTGACTTCGACAAAGCAGTATCGTTGTACGAAAAAGCGCTTACGGTGAAACCCGAATCAAAATCGGTGAAAGATAAAATAACCCTGACCAGGAAACAGCAGGAAGAAGCCAGAACAAAAGCCGAGCTAACAGCCAAATATATAACAGCCGGTGATAAACTGTTACAGTCGGGTAAGCGCCCCGAAGCCCGTGCCGAATACCAGAAAGCACTTGATCTGACACCTTCGAGCACATTGGCAAAACAAAAATTGCAGGAAATCGACAATTATGCAAATAATGTAAAAGCACAGCAGGAAGCATACGAGAAAGCCATTGAACAGGCTGACCAGTATTACATCAGCCGCGATTTTACCAGTGCCCGGCTTAAATATGAGGAAGCCTTAAAAGCAAAACCGGAAGCCCGCTACCCGAAAGAAATGCTCGAGAAGACGAAAACCGGCGAATCGCAGTTGCAGTCGGACCAGCAAAAATATGATGCCGTCCTGGCCAGCGCCGAAAACTTTTTAAAAACAAATGACCTGGAAGCAGCACTGGGTGGGTTCAGGTCAGCATCGGAACTTAAACCTGCCGAAAGTTACCCCAAAAATAAGATTGCAGAAATAGAAGCCCTTCAAAATAAACGGGTGCAAGGCAAGCAAGCTTACGAAACAGCGATTAAAAACGGCGACCTGGCATTAGCGGAAAAGAAATACGACGCAGCCCTGATGGCTTACCGCGAAGCACTGAGCATTGATGCGACAGAGAAATATCCTACTGAAAAAATCAATGAAATAACGGCACTTGTCGCCCAACAAAAATTACTTGACGATGATTATAAAAAATCGCTGGCTGAAGCTGACAAATTATTTGGCACATTGAAATATGCTGAAGCAATTGCCGCATACACCCGTTGCCTTGAGCTGAAACCCGGTGAAACCTACCCGGAACAACGTATCGCGGAAGCGCAGACCAAACTAAGTACAGCCAGAGATAAAGAGCAAAACTATGCAGCCGCTGTGGCCGCCGGCGATAAAATGATGGCCGAACAAAAATATGACGAGGCCCTCGCATATTACAAACAAGCCCTGGTATTGAAACCTGCCGAAAAGTACCCCAAAGACAAAACTACAGAGATTAACCAGGCCCAAGCAAAACAAAAAGCTAACTCTGATAAATATGCGCTGGCCATTTCGAATGGTGAAAAGGCATTTGCTTCGGGTAATTATGCACTAGCACTTTCGGTGTTTAAAGAAGCTTCGGTTTTAAAACCGACCGAGCAATACCCAAAAGATAAAATAACAGAAATCAGTTCCCTTACCGCTGACCTGCAGAAACGAAATGAAGCCTATAAAACAGCCGTTAGCAGTGGCGATAAGTTGTTTGCTGCCCGGGATTACGTTGGCGCCAAAACTGCTTTCGCTGAAGCTGCTGACCTGAAAAAAGATGAAAAATACCCGAAGGACCAGATCGCAAAAATCAACAATATTCTTGAAGGACAGCGTTCAGCCGACGAAAGCTACAACCTGGCTGTTGCCGAAGGCAACCTGAATTTCAACAACCGGAAATATTCCGAAGCTATTGTTTCCTATAAAAAAGCATTGGCTCTGAAACCAGCTGAAGCCTATCCCAAAGCACAAACGGATAAAATTAACCAGTTGCTTGCCGATCAGAAAAAACAGGAAAGTGCATACCTGACACTGTTAGCATCAGCAGACAAGTCTTTTAGCACCGGGAAATATACCGATGCCATCAGCGATTACAAGAAAGCACTTGAAATTAAACCGACTGAGAAATACCCTGCTGAAAAGATAGCAGAATCGGAAAAACAAATGGCCGGTATTGCGGCAAAGCAGGAGAACTATGCAGCCGCAATTTCGAAAGCTGACGCGCTGATGGGAGAACAAAAATATGAAGAAGCGCTGAGCTATTACCAGCAGGCGCTGGTGTTGAAACCTTCCGAGAAATATCCGAAAGACAAAACCACGGAGATAAACCAGGCCCTGGCAATACAAAAAGCGACTTCAGATAAATACGCGCAAGCCATTTCGAATGGAGACAAGGCGCAGGCATCGGGAAACTACACGATGGCGCTGGCAGCATATAACGAAGCATCGGGAATAAAACCAGGGGAGCATTACCCCAAAGATAAGGTTGCTGAAATTACCGCCATTGAAGCCACACGAAAAAAAACAGATGATGCGTATAAGGCTGCCGTAGCCAGTGGCGACCAGTTATTTGCCGCCAGGCAGTATGAGCAGGCTAAAACTGCATATAATGAAGCTGCAGGCCTGAAAAATAATGAGAAATACCCTCGTGACCAGGTTGTTAAAATTGATAATATTATCAATACCATGCGCCAGGCCGATGAAAACTACAAACAAAGAATTGCCGAGGCTGAGGCAAATTTTGGCAACCGGAAATATACCGAAGCCCTTGCATCGTACCAGGCAGCATCGGTCCTGAAACCTGCCGAAGCTTATCCTAAAACTCAGATCGATAAAATAAACCAGCTGCTGGCCGAACAGAAAAAACAGGACGAACAATTCCTGTCGTATGTTACAGCTGCCGACCGGCTTTTTGAAAGCGCGAATTATACCGAAGCCATTACCACTTACCGCAAGGCGCTGGAATTAAAACCTGCCGAAAAATACCCCAGCGAAAAAATAACCGAATCCGAAAAACAAATTGCCGATGTGCAGGCCCGGCAGGAAACCTATAACATTGCCATTGCCGAAGGAGAAAAACGCCTTGAAGCAAAAGAATACGAAAATGCCCTGGCTGCTTACAAAAAAGCAAATGCCACCATACCGGCTGAAAAAATGCCCGTTCAGAAGATTGCAGAAATACAGCTGATACTCGACAAAATAAAAGCCGAAAACGAACGGTATGCGCAAGCCATCGCCAACGGGGACAAATTTTATACTACCGAAAAATACCGCGAAGCGCTCGAACCATATCAAACTGCAACTACCATAAAGCCTGATGAAAAATATCCGCAGGAACAAATTACGCGTATCAACCAAAAGCTGGCAGATCTCAAAAAGCTTGATGACGACTACCAGTTGCTGATTACAGAGGCTTTATCGTTGATGGGCGCCGGCAAATATGATGAAGCAAAGAATTCATTTAATAAAGCATTAGTGCTGAAACAGGGCGAAAAACTTCCCAAAGACAAACTCTCCGAAATTGAAGGTATACTTGCAGCACTGCAATTGAAAGAAGAGAATTATTCCAGAACCATGCAATCGGCTACGGCACTTTATTCATCTAACGACCTGGCCGGGGCTGTAAAAATGTACCGGGATGCACTGCTCATAAAACCTGGCGAAAAAATACCCCAGGAACGTATTGCTGCCATTGAATCAGAAATAAAAGCCATTGATGAGAAATACAATAATGCTGTTGCCCTGGGCGACGCCAACCTGGCTTCGAAAAAGCTGATGGATGCCACCAATGCTTACCAGGCAGCCCTTGAAATAAAACCTGCAGAGAACTACCCCAAAACCAGGATTGCCGAAATAAACGCAGCCCTTACAGCCCAGAAAGAGGAAATGGACCGCATGTACAACACTTACATTTCGGAAGCCGACAAGCTGGCTGCAGACAAGGATTATGCAGGGGCAAAATCTGCTTATACCAAGGCGGCAGGCATTAAACCGGCTGAAGCATATCCGAAACAACGCATTGCAGAGGTAACCAAAATAAACGAAGAAATTGAACTGGCTCGCAGGGCTGAATATACCAAAGCACTGGGCGAGGCTGATAAACTGTACAACACCAAAATATTCGACCTGGCAATTGATGCTTACGATGCAGCATCGCTCATTAATCCGAACGATACTTACCCGGCCCAGCAGGTTTCAAAAATCAGGAAATATATGGCCGATCACGCCATACAGGACCTTTTCTCACAAACCCTCGAAGTTAAAGAAGGCAACGAAAAGAAATTCAGTTTCGGCGTTATTGAGCCACGACTCCGTAAAAACAACTATATACTGCTCAAAGCCCGCTCAACCGGGAAAACTGCACCAAAAGTGTATCTCAACTATGGCAAGGACGGGCAAAAGAACGGAGGTATTGTACTACGAAGCCTCGACAAAACCAGCGTTAACGACTATTTAATCCGGATCAGTGTACAGGATAAATGGTACCGCGAAGACAATAACTGGATCAGTCTTTTTGTTGAAACCGGCGATATTGAGATTTCGAAAGTGCAGATTGCAGCCGGGGATTAGTGGGTAGCGCGAAAAGGTGGACGGGATGAGAGGTAAGTTGTAAGTTGTAAGTTATAAGTTGTAAGATGAAGGGCTTACAGATCGTTGAGAAAATGGCAATAATGCATCAGACGTCTAATAATCAAACTGCTTATTGCTCTGCCTGGCAGGCCTCCGCACGAAGTAACCTTCTGGTAGCAAAAAACCCCTGAAATTGTCGAAAACATTTCTTTTTAATCATCATAATTTTCAGATATTTGCCCACCGCAAAATGCAATTGAACAAATGGTGAATTTAGAAGAACACTTCGCAAAATTCCGGCAAGGAATAGTGGGAAATGACCTGGAATACAACACTCCTTTTGGAACTCAGAAAATGATTTATGCCGACTGGGTTGCCAGCGGAAGGCTTTATGGTCCTATCGAAGAGCGGATGCTTAAAGTTATAGGCCCATGGGTTTCGAATACACATACCGAAACCAGTGAAGGCGGGCAACTGATGACAAAAGCCTACCACAAGGCGCAGCAAATCATTAAGGAACATGTAAACGCCGGTCCACAGGACGTACTGATTACCTCGGGATTCGGGATGACAGGTGTGCTTGTAAAATTCCAGCGGATGCTCAACCTGAAGGCTCCCGAAAAAAACCTGTACGGTGAGTTTGTTTTTCACGGCAAACGGCCGGTGGTTTTCATCACCCACATGGAGCATCATTCAAATCATACTTCATGGTATCATACGGTTGCTGATGTTGAGGTAATTCCACCCGGGAAAGACCTGTTGGTTGATCCGGATAACCTGCGACAACTGTTGAAAAAATTTGCCGACAGGCCTTTAAAAATAGGATCTTTTACGGCATGTTCCAATGTTACAGGTATCGAAACTCCCATCCATGAAATGGCGCGCATCATGCACGAAGCAGGTGGCTATTGTTTTGCCGATTACGCAGCTTCGGCACCTTATGTGGATATTAATATGCATCCTGCCGATCCCATGGAAAAACTGGACGCCGTATTTTTTTCGCCGCACAAATTCCTGGGCGGTCCGGGCACATCAGGTGTTTTGGTGTTTGATTCCGGGTTGTATCACTGTAAAGTTCCTGACGCACCCGGAGGCGGTACTGTAGACTGGACTAATCCCTGGGGCGAATATAAATTTATAGATAATATTGAAATACGCGAAGATGGCGGAACGCCGGGATTCCTTCAAGCCATGCGTACCGCACTGAGCATCAGGATAAAAAATGAAATGGACACTGCTTTGATCAGGGCACGCGAAGAAGAACTGGTAGCCCTCGCATTCAGAGAATTATGTTGCATTCCCGGGGTTCACGTATTGGCCGACAACCAGAAAAAACGACTCGGTATAATTTCGTTTTATATTGAAGGAATGCATTTTAATATGGTAGTGAAACTGTTGAGCGATCGCTATGGCATACAGATGCGCGGCGGTTGTGCCTGTGCTGGTACGTACGGACATTTCCTGCTGGATGTAAGTCACGAAAAATCGAAACTAATTACGGATTTGATTACGCACGGCGACTTATCGCAAAAACCAGGCTGGATCAGGCTTTCCCTCCACCCTACCATGACCAATGATGATTTGCTTTATATCATTGATGCCATCAAGCAGGTGTCGGTTCATCATCCAGAATGGAAAAAAGATTACCTGTATAACAAACATACCAACGAGTTTATACACATCAGGGAATGGCACCAGAAAGATGAACTGGTGGCCAGCTGGTTCGAAATGAACGCTTAGATCGTAAACTTTTTTTTAATCAGCCCGCCTGAGTATGATCAGGGTTACTTCGGGCCGGCTGAAAATCCTGCCTGGATACCCCAGGGTTCCGGCTCCACGGTTTACATACAAGTACCGGGTATTACTTACGTCCGTGGAATCAGTATACAAGCCCCCCCATTCTTTAAAAGCTAATTTGGCAGGACTCCATTTCACACAACTGTTCTCAATAGCGAACTGGAAAGCATGGGTATGGCCCGAAAGGGTTAACCCGATTTGCGGAAACTTTTCTTTTACTTCGCCATCCCAGTGCGAGGGGTCATGCGTCATCAGTATTTTGAAAGAAGCTTTATCAGATCCGATGAGCGCCCTGTGTATATCTCCTTTTTTACCAAAACTTTTATTCTTGCTCCAGTTTTCAACACCAAGAATGGTAATTGAAGATGCATCGCGCGAAATAGTAGCATGCTGGTTACGCAGTAATTGCCACCCGATGCGTTTGTAAAAATCGAACAACTCCTGGTCGTTGGCGGCCTTGTCTTCAGGCGTTTTCCACCGGCTGTACTCACCATAATCGTGGTTACCGAGTATGGCAAAAATACCATCCCTGGCTTCAAATTTCTTCATCTGATCCTCGAAAGGGAAAACTTCGTCGGAAGTAAAACTCACCATGTCGCCGGTAAAAAGAATCACATCCGGTTTTTGATCATTCGCCATGGCAACGATCTTCTTCAACGGAGAGTCGTTCAGGAAGCCACCCAGGTGTAAGTCGCTTATCTGCACAATTCGATACCCGTCGAAGGCTTTCGGCAGATTTTTAACCGCTATTTCGACCGTATATAATTTGTAATTGGTAACCCAGAAAAACATCCCGGCAATGTATAGTAACATCACTACCGAAGCAATGCCTGCTGCGGTGAGCAGGAAGATGCGCGGGCGGTACCAGCGACCTCCTTTTTCAATATTTTCAGGATTTACGTGCCTGATCACATTCAGCGGTATGATAAAAATATCGCTAAAAACAACCAGGGTTAAAAATATACCCTTTCCAATCAGCAATATCATCAGGACGCCGGGGAAATAAATCCGTAGAAATGAATTCCACTCGTGCAAGGGGGTAAGTGCTCCGGATAAGAAGAAAGTCAGTAAAGCGAATAAAGGAAGCCAGTAGAGTGTTGAGAATATTTTTTTGAAACGGGTTGAGAAATATTTCCTTACCGAGAACCAATATCGCATATCAATAACAGCCAATAATGCAAGCAGCACTAACCGCCCTGAATATTTGGGCAACTCGTAGATGCCGGCTACCAGTATAATAGTAACAACGGCAACCATCTGCAAAAAATATCCAAACTTTATTACCCTCATTGGTCTTCCCTCAAAAGTTGTGAAATTAGAAAATTTGCTCATCCGTAAAATTACCACAATTCCAAGAATTGATTATATTGTTGAAAA
>CALCJE010000264.1 GCA_937965665.1 uncultured Bacteroidales bacterium | reverse complement strand
CATTCAGCCATGCCATGCCTGAAAGAGAGTAAATGTAAGGCATCAGCCTGTAGCGAAGTTTGTCAAATGCCAGCATTGCCTGGTAAGCAGGATGGTTTTCAGGAGCAATGTTGAACATTTCGCGGAACGGGAACTGGCCGTGTACCCTGAAAATTGGAGCAAACGTACCAAACTGGAACCATCGTGTCTGGAGTTCGCGCCATTCATCGAGGTCTTTTCCTTTGGCATCATAATACCTTGTTTCGACGGCAAACCCGCCTATATCCATTGTCCAGTAAGGAATACCGGAGAGACAGAAATTCAGGCCACAAGGAATCTGTGATTTCATGTCGTGCCAGCGGGAAGCAATGTCACCGCTCCAGTTGGCTGCTGCGTAACGCTGCAAACCTGCAAAAGCTGAACGGGTCAGTATGTAAACACGCTGATCGGGGTTAGTTTTACGCTGTCCTTCGTACACAGCTTTGGCTTGTTCGAGCGAAAATGCATTGAAATATTTCCCGGCTGGTCCAAGTGCTGTAGGATCCATCAGGGCTTTGCGTTCGTCCATCGGCAGGTTAGAAGTAATATCTGGTTCGGTGGCATCCATCCACCAGGCATCCACTCCCTTGCTGAAAAGCTTGGTGTTTATCTGGTTCCAGAATGCCAGGCGGGCATCGGCATTAAATGCATCGTAAAAAGTTGAGACATAACCCAGCCAGTCCTTGCGGTTTTTTTCGATATTGAGTTTGTATAGCCAGCCATGTTTGTCCATTTCTTCATAATTCCTGGTGCCTTTGTAATACTTGGCCCAAACGGAAATCATCAGGCGCGCATTCAGCGAATCGTGTAGCGTTGTCAACATGGATTTCGGATCTGCAAAACGGGTGCTGTCGAAGTCGTGATCGCCCCATTTATCAATGGGCCAGTATTGCCAGTCGAGCACAATATTGTCAATAGGAATTTGTCTTTTGCGGAACTCGCGCACCGTGCCGAGTATCTCATCCTGTGTTTTGTAACGTTCGCGGCTTTGCCAGAAACCCATGGCCCATTTCGGCATTACCGGCGATTTCCCGGTGAGGGTCCGGTATCCGCTGATAACTTCATCCATATTCTGACCGGCGATAAAGTAATAATCAATCTGGTCGGCAACTTCCGAATATAATGAAATACGTTGCTGATCTTCTGGTTTTAGAGGATTCAGGTGTTTAAGAGCAATAAACGATTCACCGCCATCAGGAATCCATTCAATTTTCAGGCTGTACTTTTTACCTGCTTCCATATCGAATTCGTAGTAGATCGAACATGGATTCCAGCATTGACGCCAGCGGTCAACGAGGAGTTTGCCATCAACCCACAATTTTGAATAGCCCGCTGAGGTGAAAATAAATTTGTGAAGGCCTGAAACTCCTGATTCAATGGCTCCTTCCCAGCTTACTGCACCTTCGCCCAGGTTGAAACCTGCAGGGAATTTCGGAAGGTCGGGAATAAACTGGTAACTGATTTCTTTTTCTGACCGCGTGGCAAATACCTTCGAGGGATCTTTTTTATCCTTGTATGTGGCTGTTAATGAGCCTTCTTTGTCGTTTTTATCATATAATTTTAACCCTGAAATTTCATCATATTCACGAACATCACCAAATTTGGTACGCGAATTATTGTCCCAAAGTATGCCATAATTCTTGCTCGAAACCAGGAATGGAACCACTGCCTGCGTATTGTATTGAAAGAGATCGGCATCTTTTCCCTTGAGGTTCAGGTAATTAGTTTGGTTTGCACCCAGTCCGTATAAAGCCTCATCAGCCGGTGATTCAAATTGCTGGCGAATAGCCAGGTAATCTTTATTACCAACCCGGGCAGCTTCGAAGCTTCTGCCTCCTTGTTTTTCGGCCAGGATTACTTTCCCGGTAGTATCAGTAAACACAACTTCTCCTGAATGCAATAAAACCATAGCTTTAATAAGCGAGGTTTTCAGAATAACCGTATCCTTTTTTTCTGAAATAGTGAAATCAGCTTTACGTTTAAGTGTATCAATGATCATCAGGCTCTTTTCCTCAGTAAAATTATCACCCGGAACAGCGCTTACACGAATAATTCCGGCTGATATTACCTGTAACCGCACGGATTGTTTAGGACTGGTTTCGGTTTTTTGCAGGTTAACAATCACCCCGTCGGGAAATGTGGTGTAAAGTTTTGTCTTGCATGAAACCAATATTGTTATCGAAATCAGCACGACAACTATCTGGAACTTTCTGGTAAAACGATGATTCATGGTACGTTTTTATTAAAGTGGAAAATTACTCAAAGAAAAGATACAAGCTGAAATGAAGTAAACAAGCATCGCAAAATTCCGGGTTAAGTGAATTGTACATGCCAGGCTGATGAATTGTACTGGCAACATTTTTCTGATTCAAAACCCCGGAATTATAACTGCTGAATCAGAAAAAAATGCCTGGTTATATGTACCGGCAAGGGCACACAAACCAGGCATCACAACATCAAACCTCAACCAATCAATGCTTATTTAATAAAGACTATGTTATCGAAATAGAATGTTTTATCAGCTCCTTTAATCTGGAATGTGACGTTGTTTACGGCGTTTAAATTATTCCAGCCTGCTGTTATCAGGTCAAATTTGAAGTAAGTCCAGGTTTTGGCCGGAATAGTGAACCCTTTCCAGGGCCCCCAGTTTACGGTTACCTGCACATCGAAATCAACATCGGCACCTTTGGCCCAAAAAGCGAAATACCTGCATGCCGAAGCATCTATTGAACCCGAATTACCCAGTTGCATTCCACCCCATCCGCCTGCATCAAATACAGCTTTCATGGATGAAGTTCCTGTAATGAATGCTTCGGTAGATGGCGCATATGCACCACCCCACGACCAACTTTCAAATCCGTTCTTCAGGTTATCAGTAAAAACCTGTACCGCTTTGTCAATGTTGGTGAATACCTGTGTTGATACGGTGAACCCTGATAAATTGGTTACTTTCAGCTTGCCGCTGATAACCTCCGATGCCGGCATGGTAATTACCAGTTGTTTCTTTGTTTTCGAAACAATAGTTGCAGCATCAGTTGTTCCGTCAATTACAACTTCCGAAACATCATCCAGGTTATTGCCGGTAATAGTTACGGTTGATCCGGCCTCGAAATCATTCGGGAATACGGATGAAAGTATAGGAAGAGCGATTACTTTGAACGGAACTTCAAGGGTTTTGCCGGCACTGTTTGTCAGCACAATCTTTTGATCCCCTCCAACTGCTGTATCCGGAACCCTGATTAACAGGTGAGTATCTGTATTCAACGTGGATGTTACAGTTGTTGGAACGCTTCCTGAACTGAATACAACCGAACGTATATCGCCAAGGCCTGTTCCGGCGATGGTAAGCATAGTTCCACCTTGACCTTCAGCCGGTTGAATGCTTGTAAGAACCGGGGTGCCTGCAGGATAACTTGGGCTGCCATCAGTATCCTTTATGCAAGAAGATATGCTAAAGGAAAAAGCTGTAATGATGAGAGCCAGTATCGAAATTCGGGCTATTATTATCTTTTTCATTATTATCTCCATTTAATTGTATCTAATTATTTA
>CALCJE010000263.1 GCA_937965665.1 uncultured Bacteroidales bacterium | reverse complement strand
TTGCGAGGCGGTCATTGCGAGGCGGCACGCCGAAGCAACAAATTCCAAGTCCCCTGCACCCGGCACTCAGCACTGAGCACTGAGCACTAAGCACTAAGCACTGAGCACTAAGCACTAAGCACTAAGCACTCAGCACTCAACTCAGGTGCGTTGAAACAAAGAATTTCACTGAGGTGCACAAAGGAGCACAGAGATGCACAGAGGGCGAAATGTCGCCAGGAAAAAAGAATTCAATTTTCTTTTCTCCGTGTACCTCTGTGCCTGCTCTGTGGTTCTCTGTGTGATAAATACGGGGTGCCTGCTGATTATAGGTTTAACGGCTAATGCCTGATTACCAGTTTGCCCATTTTTATAATCTCATCATCATGTTTTACCTGGTAAAAGTATACCCCCTCGGGCTGGTTGCTGAGGTTTATCCGCACATAGTTTCCATCCACGGCCGAAATATTAACGGGTTCCCCAAGCATATTCCTGATTTCAACCATCGACATCCTGACATTCGACCGGATGCTGATCAGTCCATCGCCTGGGTTGGGGAATATTGATATCTTTTCTTTCGAAACTGCTTCATTCAATCCTACCGTTGGCCGTTGCGATTTGAAAACAACATCGTCCACCACCAGTCGCGAACCTACGTACTTTAAGTCTGTGTTTTGCCACATCGACGACTGGAAAAATACAATAACCGTATCGGGCGCCTGCCAGGTGTTAAAAGGCAATTCGGCATATTTGTAAGTATCCGTTGCCGTGAGTATGGTAACTGCCCAGTGAATGGTAGTGCCCAGTTTTTTAAATGCCAGGTTTACCTCGGCTGCAGCGTCGTATTTGGGCATGTATTTATACCAGAAAGTGAGCGTGTCTATCATATTACCGAAAGGATACCCGCCAGCCGGGAAACAGGTGGTATAGTCGCACTGGTAATACCCTGTACTTATCGTGGCATTTCGGGCTACAGGTACCCCATTTTCGTCGCCCGGCATGGTAATAAGTTCAACAGCATGCTGACCAGTATGGCTTTCGGTTGTGCTGTTTACGCCCGATTGTTGTCCCTGCTCCACGTTCCATTGTACGGGTTTGTCTTTCGTCAGCGATATCCAGTTCTCGAAATCGCCGTTCATGGCTGCGGGCTGTATATCGACACCGGTAAACGACAGGTTATCGAGTTGCAGCATACTGCCCGCCATAGCTATGCCGGCAAAGGCATCGCTCGAAGTGGCGGCAATAATCACCGAATCGGGGGTTTCGGACAGGGGAGGGTTGAAGGTCATTGAAAAAGGCGTATACGTGCTATGTTTCCCGTAAAGTTTTAAAAGATAGAAACCGATGTTTCTTCCGTTTACCGAAAAATTGGCCAGTATCAGTGCCGAGTCTCCTGCGGGGATATCCGATTTATAAAACCCCTGCAGGCCCGTTGGTTTCTGTTTATAGGGGATGCCTCCATTCCAGGGCGGGTCCTTTTCGGGATTGCCGTTTACAAAATAGCCGAAGCAGCCATTGTCGCCGGCTCCAACGGTGGTAAGTTTTACCGCCCACAAGCCATGTATGGCATCATCGGTTCTTAAGCAGGTATTAACATCGTTGCAATTGAAATAGGTTTCGATGTTCGATGTGCGGTAATTCTGCAGGTCGTTGTAGGTAACCGATACCCAGTTTTCGAAAGTGCCGTTCGGGATCGAAACCTGCGCGCTTGCAACCGCGCCGGCAAGGGCCAGTGCAATGATGAGTATTTGTTTCTTCATAAGGTTTAAATTTTAATACACTGTTGTTACATGGATTTTTTTTCAACATGCCTTAGGGCATTCAGATTTGCCGGAGAGCTGCCTTCGGCCTGAACCTGCCGGCGGTTATTCTGCCGGCTTAGTGTATCCATTGGCCGGTAAAGGAAAGAAGTGCCGGCCGTTACAGGCATTGCATGATGGGTTGGGGAATACCTTTTGTCCTGGCGGAATAAATCAGTCCGCCCTTGCAATGCTATGGTAAATATAGTGATAAAAAACCAAAAAACAGCCTCCCGGATCAAAAGAATGCCGGAAACGCGGGGTG
This sequence comes from uncultured Bacteroidales bacterium, assembly GCA_937965665.1. GTDB lineage: Bacteria > Bacteroidota > Bacteroidia > Bacteroidales > UBA4417 > UBA4417. Next base: position 867 of record CALCJE010000263.1, on the reverse strand, counting down.
TAGTTGCTTGTTGTTGGTGTTGCCTGCCGGGATAACACCCGGAACTATTACCCGTTTACCCGGGTTAACTTATGCCTTTTACCTGTTTCGAGCACATAAGGAACTTTTTCCTCCAGCACATTGCTGGTATCAAGCCCATAGGTCCTGATATCGGAGGTGGTAATCTTTGCCAGCCACAAAAACACGTTGAGCATAAACTGCTTAAAGGGCGGGAAATCGAAATCGTAATTCTGGATACGCCTGATGATTACAAACGAGAAATCGGCAGGAATATGATGTTTTTGCAGGGCAGGGTATTCCGATTCGATATTAATTTCCCGCTCGCGCACCAGCTCATCCAGCACCTGCTTGAAATACAGGTTAATCCGGGGTTGCACTTTAAACCCCAGCCTGAATTCGACGCGGATCAACACACCGGGTATTATTTTCTCTACAGCATATTCAATAGTGTGGGGTTCATCGGTTATATGCACATGCAACAGCCAGTAGGTGCTGGCTCTTTTCGGGCTTTTCTTGAAGATGGAATACAGTATTTTTGTTTCAATCTTGCCGGGCTGGCTGGCCAGGGTTATATATACCAGGTTAGTCGCAAACAGGGGCACAGATTCGTCGCGGCTCAGGTCTGTTATAGCATCCGTATGGTCGGCAATATTTACGTAACGGGTAAACTGGTTTTTGATGGCCCTGCCCCGGTGCCAGGCATACATTACAAAGGCTATCAACCCGCCCATCAGTAAGGTAAACCAACCGCCATTAAAAAAATCGGCCAGGTTGGCAACCAGGAAAGTGCCTTCAATCGCCAGCGAGCCAATCAAGAAAAAGATCGGAAGAGCGTCGTGTAGGGAAAGAGTGTAGATCTCGGTGGTC
>CALCJE010000262.1 GCA_937965665.1 uncultured Bacteroidales bacterium | reverse complement strand
CGAGATGCCTAAGTGACTGGAGTTCAGACGTGTGCTCTTCCGATCTCCCAATATGCAATTGCCACCTATCGATGATACTGCCAATACAGCTAATACACAGCCGGTTACCAACGAAACTCCTGTTGAAACACAAACTGAAAATCATCAGGCAGAAACAAAGCCCGTGAGCAAAATTGACCAGGAACTCGCCAAACAAAAAGCAAATCCTAAAAACAAGACTGCCACTGTTGCAGTACCCGTACCTGATCCAAAAACGGGTAATCAATCCCAGGCAAATGAAAAAGCTGCAGTAAATGAAAAAGCTACGAGGGTGATATTCGAGGTTGGGCGCAAGGAGGATGCCAGAAGCAAAAATCCCAAAAACCCATCAAAATTCAGTATTCAATCGCCAACCATGATTGTAAGGATTACAACCGACCATTATAACGATGGGATGGGAACTTCAGGTGCAGGAAAAATCAGCATCCTCGATCGCGACGGGAACATCATAGCAACTTTTAAGGCTTATGGCAAAACGGGTACAGATGGTACTCCCAATGCCAAATGGGTGTGCGAGCCACATAAAGTATTGGTAAAAGGTACTTACAAAATACAGGATTCAGACATGTCGACCTGGTCGAAAACCTTTTTAGGCACTGGATTTGTGGTTATAGAAGGCTACGAAATGGAATAATTATCGTCTGTTATTTAACCCTTGTTGCCGTAATTCAACATGCATTCAAAGTACCACCAACAAGAAGGCAGGTAGCCTGTGCATTTACTTTTTCAGGAGGTCTGCTGATTATTCGTCGAATGCCGGTTTAATAACAACGCCGTCATAGCGTTTTTCAACGTCGCCACGGTACGTTATAATCAGGAACGGGGTACCATCCTCATTAAAGGTAATCCAGTCGCCCTCGCGGCTTCCGTTCACGTAATTTCCCTGGTCCTTCAGTTTGCCGGTTGGCCAGTACCAGTTTACTTTACCATTCAGGTTATCGTCGATATATTCACCTTCGAACCTCAGGGTTCCATCAGCATAGTACGATTTCCATTTACCGAAACGTGCACCCCCTTTGTAACTTCCTGTTTCGCGGTAGCTTCCGAAATCATAAATCCAATCGCCATCTTCAACACCTTCAACATACTGACCTTTAACGATTAATCGTGCGTTTTCATCATATTCTTCATACTCACCATCTTCCATTCCGGCAATATACGATTGTATACGGCGTATGCTTCCATCCTCGAAATACCAGCGCCAGGTACCATCAAGCAGACCCGATTTGGTGTATTTGCCTTCCGACTCAAGTTTCCCGTTTTCGTAATAATATTTCCAGTTGCCAACGGGCTTACCTTTTGCATATGTTCCAACCGAACGCAGGGTCGAATTGGTATAATACTCGCGCCAGGCACCTTCGCGGTTTCCTTCCTCATCCACAATACCTTCACCGGTGAGCACTCCTTTCGAATAAGTAAATCCTGCGGTAATTTTCCCTTCTTCGTTGTATTCGCGGCGAACACCTTCGGGTACATTGCCATTGTAACTGGCCACTGTTTTCACCTTACCACTGGGGTAATAATCGGTTTTCAGTTTAAGGCTGGTAACTTCCTGTGCTTCTACCTGTTCCACATCGTTTACAAATTTTTTAACGCTGAGCAGGCTGCCGTTTTCGTCGTAATCCTTAAAGTACCCGTTTTTTTTGTCGTCCTTGTAAACTCCTTCAAGTTTCACGGTATTATTATCGTAAAAGAATTTCCAGCGGCCTTGTTTCAAACCTTTGCTATCCCTGCGGTTTATACGTTCGCGGCTTACCAGGAAACCACGTTTGTATTCCATGTAAGTTATTACGGTTCCGGCTGTATCGAGTTCGCGTGCAATGCCATTTTCGAGTCCATCAACAAAATTAATTACCAGCCTAACCTTGCCGTCAGGGTAATAGTAGGTGGTAGGTCCTTGTTTTACATCATTCACAAAAGTTTCGGAAGTTACTTCGCCCTGACGGTATGTTGTTTTTAAGCCGTTTTTTTTATCGTTTTTATAAGTGATTGATACCAAAAGCCTTGCTGAATCATCATAAAACTTCCAAACACTGTCGAGCATGTAATTTCGCCGGTTTCCTTCCGATTTCACCTGGCCGTTTTCGTAATATGTTTTCCAGTAACCATCGGGCTTACCACTGCGCATGGTACCTTCGCTCGAAAGTTTTCCGGATGGATAATAAAATTTTACAAAACCATCGGTAACCGGGTTCACCTGTTGCTGGGCAACCGCGGTTAAAAACGAAATACCTGAAAAAACGAGTATAAAAACAGTTTTCAACAGCAGTCTGTTGCCAACCTGAATAAAGTACTTTTGTTTCCGGATCATATTTTACTTGTTCTTTGACAATTCGAGCATACGCACAATGGGTTTGCGCGCTTTTTCAATCACGTCGTCCGGCAAAATAATCTCGGGTTTTTCGTGAAGCATACAAAGATATAATTTCTCAAGCGTATTCAGCTTCATGTAAGGACAATCGTTGCAGGCGCATGTTTCGTCAGAAGGTACAACAATAAATTCCTTTTCGGGCGATAGTTTCTGCATCTGGTGAACGATCCCTGTTTCGGTAGCTACAATATATTTTTTGGAGCTGTCCTTCGCTGTAAAATCGAGCATGGCCGATGTTGAACCAACATAATCGGCAAGTATCAGTACAGGCTGTTTACATTCGGGGTGTGCAATCAGCTTAGCATCAGGATGTTGCTGTTTTAACTTTATAATACTTTCGGTACGGATGGTTTCGTGCACTTCGCAGGCACCATCCCAAAGCAACATATTTCGCCCGGTTAAGCCATTAATATATGCGCCCAGGTTTTTATCGGGTGCAAATATCAGTTTCTGATCTTTAGGAAACGATTCAACAATTTTAACCGCATTGCTGGAGGTAACAATTACATCCGACCATGTTTTAACTGCAGCCGTACAATTTATATACGTAATAACCTTATGATCAGGATGTTGCTTTACAAAATCCGAAAATTCCTTTTCAGGGGCACTGGCCGCAAGCGAACAACCGGCTTCGAGGTCGGGCAGCAACACTTTTTTTGAAGGCGAAAGAATTTTTGCCGTTTCGGCCATAAAATGAACGCCGGCAAACACAATAATATCAGCGTCGGTTTGAGCCGCCTGCTGCGACAGCTGCAAACTATCGCCAATATAATCAGCTATATCCTGTATTTCAGGCACCTGGTAATAATGAGCAAGTATAACCGCATTTTTTTCCTTCTTTAATGCCTGTATTTTTTCAACTAATTCGAGCTTATCCATTTTTCAATCCTCCCTATCCCGTAATAAATAATTATTTATTTTTTAATTTAAAGTATGTTGTTATTATTATGCTGTTAATAATGTTAGCATATTGTTGGTTTTTTATTTTCAGATGAAGTAAGTGCTAGTTTATCCACATGTTTTCAACAGTTGTTAATGTTATTATGTTTTGGTAATTACCATTTTACCTGTGTTATTAACAACTTGTTGATATGAGTGACAGTTGTTAAAATAATGGGTTATAAACAGCCCCGAACTGTTCATATTGTGTTGTAAAACAACTCGTAAAAACAGCAAACTTTTTTAGGTTACCTCCCGGGTGCCTACCTGTGAAACCATTGTTAAGAGCAAGCAAAATCTATGCACATTTTAGTAACAAAAGTACACACTTATTAACAATAATTGTTTAATAATTCTATTGCATTGATAATGAAACACCTTGTTTTTGGATGTACTTTTGCTTCAGGGTGTAAGTTGTTAATATTGAAAGAAAATGCGCCCGGTAATTTTAGATATAAATAAACGCATAAAATAAGTTGTTAACAATGTTTGATAAATCGAAAACTTTGGCATTGGGCTGCGATCAGGGTGGCTATGCATTAAAAGAATATATTAAGATAAAGCTCGCAGAATCAGGTTATTCGGTTCGTGATTTTGGAGCTTATTCGCCTGATAGTGTCGATTATCCCGACTTTGCACACCCGGTAGCCAGCGCTGTTAACGATGGGCAATTCCCGATGGGATTGTTAATATGTGGCAGTGGAAACGGGGTTTGTATGACAGCCAACAAATATGCCGGAATTCGTGCTGCATTGTGCTGGAACACAGAACTTGCCCGGCTTGCGCGTTCGCACAACGATGCCAATATACTCTGTTTGCCCGGCAGGTTTATTACTGAGGAAGAAGCGCTGCATGCTGTTCAAATCTTTTTAACCACTGATTTCGAAGGTGGGCGCCACCAGGCACGTATCGATAAGATCCCGTTGAAATAGCGGTTTGTACTTTATTGCAGGCAATAGTACCTTTGCAACACACATTTATTTACTCTTTACCTGAACTGAAACTACATGAGCGACTCCTACAATAAGTTTGTTGAAGACAGTGAGAAAAAGGCGTTCGATAAGGTACACCGGGCAACCCTTGCATTTAATATTTCGCGTTACGATGCTGCCGTGGTTAAAGGCAAGCAACAATATGCCAACCTCGAATTAGCCCGGGAACGCGCCGCACATATAAAATACAAAGTAACTACAGAACTGGCCAGATACCTGGTCGACTTCGAAGCTGCCTTTCAATCGCGGGGCGGTAAAGTAATTTGGGCACAGGATGCTTCCGAAGCCATTAGTGAGATCCTCAAAATCATGAAACGGCATCAGACCAGGCATGTTGTGAAAAGCAAAACCATGGTTACCGAGGAAATAGCCTTAAACGAACACCTCGAAAAAGCCGGGATTGAAACCCTTGAAACCGACCTGGGTGAATATATTGTTCAGCAGGCGGGCGAAAAACCTTACCATATTGTTACCCCGGCCATGCATAAATCGAAAGAAGAAGTGGCCGAACTGTTTACACAAAAATTCGGGTTACCGGCAGGCAGCACACCCCAGCAGATTACATCCTATGTTCGTGGCTTGTTACGCGACAAATTTTTTAATGCCGACATCGGCATAACCGGGGCTAATTTCCTGGTAGCCGATATCGGGGCTGTATGTCTCACCGAAAACGAAGGCAATGCCATGATGAGCATGGCTTTTCCTAAAGTACATATTGTAGTTGCAGGTATCGAAAAAATAATTCCAAAACTTCGCGATCTCGATCTGTTCTGGCCATTGCTGGCAACGCACGGTACAGGGCAAAATATTACAGTTTATAATTCAATTGTTACCGGGCCGCGACAGGAAAATGAAAATGACGGTCCCGACGAAATGTATGTGGTGCTACTCGATAATAACCGTACCGA
>CALCJE010000261.1 GCA_937965665.1 uncultured Bacteroidales bacterium | reverse complement strand
GCTTTTAAAAAATTAACGTTGGCACCGCAAACACCGAAGTCGGAAACGGCAATGATGTAGCTATGACATGTGATTACAGGCAGGATGCCGGCAGGTGATGCAGGTGAAAAAGCAATTACCGAAGGGACTGTAACAACTTCGCAGGCAGGCCGCAATTCAGCGACGCTTTGCCTGGTAATTCCGGCAACAACAGTTAGCGGCCAGGGGGCAGCAAGTGTTGTTGCAACCATGAAGCAAGGCATCAGAATAATAAATAATTTAAATGCCTTGTAACAGCTTTGAATATATAAAGATTTCTTCATGTCGGTAGTTTTATGCTTTTGCTTGATACTCCCGGGGCTCATATTCCAAAAGCCCCGGCTTTTTACTGATTGAATGACAAAATACTCCTTATTCCTGCTTATCAACCTGAAAATTTCCTGCTCTTACGCGTTTACAAATTCTATTTTTTAGTCTACTCCTGAATCTAAGTGCAAGTTATCACAAAAAAAAGCCAGCATTAAGTGGCTTTAAATAAGTTATTAAACGATTTATTAACATTTACGCTACTGAATATCAACACTTTAAACTATTTTTTCAACCACTTGTTTTTTTATCATTTTTTTTGATAATAGCTAAGGTCCAGGCCGTGGTTATAAAAATGATCTTCAAGCTAACCCTGAAAACTCAATTCACTGGTTTAATGGATCATTCGGATTCCGGACTAAAACCTGTCTTCAGCTAGCCGGGAGGTAAACAGGGTTCTGTGAAGTACACATTATTAAAATTGTTATTATCAAATACCTTTAGGAATTAAAATAATCTTATTAATTTTGCACTGCTTTTGCCTAAAGTGCAAAGCAGGGTATTAAATACCTTATAATAAACTAATTTACAGAATTTTACGAAATAATTTAAATAAATTAATTTTACCATTAAACTCAATGCACATGAAAACAAAACTTTTTTTAGTGATGGGACTCGCTGTAGCAATGTTGGGAACATCATGCGTAAGCCAGAAAAAATACAAAGCTCAGCAGGCTAGTTATGACGCGCTTAACGAGCAGTTTAACAAAAAACAGAGCGATCTGAATTCCTGCGAAACCGCAAAGGCTAACTACCTGAAACAAATTGATGATCTGAATAAACAGATTGCAGATTTAATGAAAGAAAAATCGATGCTGAAAGACAACAGTGCTGTGGTTCTGAACCAACTGGAAGCTCTTTCGGTTATTTCGAGCACACAGGCTGAAAGCATTAAAAAATCGATGGAAAACCTCGGTATGAAAGATGCTTACATCAAGGACCTGCAAACTTCAATGGCTAAAAAAGATTCATTGAACATGGCCCTGGTAATGAACCTGAAAGGCGCTGTTGGCGATCTGAGCGACAAAGACATCAACATTAAAGTTGACAAAGGTGTTGTGCTGATCGACATTTCTGATAAACTGTTATTCAAGAGTGGAAAATACGAAGTTACCAACGATGCAAAAGTTGTTCTCGGCAAAGTGGCCAAAGTTCTTAAAAACCAGCCTGGTATGGAATACATGGTTGAAGGCCACACCGACAATGTTCCTTTCAAGAGCGGCGAACTGGTTGACAACTGGGATTTAAGCGTGAAACGTGCTACTGCCGTTGTACGCCTGCTTCAGAACCAGTATGGTCTTGAGCCTTCACAACTGATTGCTGCCGGTCGTGGCGAATACAAACCGCTTACAGGCAATACTTCAGCCGAAGGAAAAGCCGCTAACCGCAGAACCCGTATCGTGATTATGCCTGAACTGGATCAGTTCTTCAAATTGCTCGAAAGAAAATAATATCACCTGTTAGGGTATAATCTTCACCGGATAACCCAACCAACCAATTCCTTTATCCCGGAATATTGTAAGCCCGCCACGGGTCGAAAATATTCCGGGATTTTTTTGTGCCATAAAATTAACAGCCTACCAACCCAGAAATGGATGCAACACAGGAATGAATGAACAACATGTTAGGGCTTGCTGAAAAACTTAGCCATCTGGTTTCGTTTGCCCGTAGGATATAAATATTCATTGCATTATGTTGATCCCCTGACGGGGAAAATCAATCGGTAATGTGCATGGTTATAGGGAAAATGGCAAGTTATCCTTGCACTGGCAATCGTGTGAGTAACATACAAAGTATAGATAAACAGCTATTTAGCTCTTTATCAGCAACCCCTACTTATACCCAAACCTCATCCTTTCGATGCAGAGTTGAGTGTTGATATTCAGAAAGAAATAGGATTCAGGAGAATTAGATGTAATTCTTCGTTTATTTCAATCAAAACTGAGAAGGTAATAAGGTCACTTATTATATCTTCACCTGGTTTACTAAGGTAAGTGCTAAAATAAGGTTTAATTAACCTTATTTACTATTTTCTAACCTTAGTAATATTTTTCAGCCTTATTCACCAACCTTATTACCTTATATTCATATCATTGCGCCTGATTGTTATATCGAACGCAAGGTATGATTCTTCGCGGATTCAGGTTGAACTAACGCTATGCCGGGTTGCGGAGCATAATCTCAATTCTTTTCACCGGCAGCCAGGCAGCTGCAGCGCCAATCAATGCAATGGTAACAAAAACATAAATAAAATCCGTGGCAATCAGTTTCACGGGATAAGCGCTGATAATGAATGAGCCTCCTGACTGAAGTTTTACCAGCCCGAATTTTTGTTGCAGAAAACACACCAGCAAACCCAGCAAAAGACCGGCTGCGGCCCCGGTAAGCGATATCAGCAGCCCTTCGAAAAAGAAAATCTGTTTTATGGCTGCATCTTTGGCCCCCATACTTCGCAAAATGCTGATATCCTTTTTCTTATCCAGGATAAGCATGGTAAGCGACCCGATTACATTAAAAGAGGCTACGATAAGAATAAACGTGAGGATCAGGAAAACGGCCCATTTTTCCGATTTCATGATTTTGTACAAAACCTCCTGTTGCTGAAAACGATTTTGCACCCTGAATTTTGGCCCGGCTATACCAGCAATTTTCTGCTGAACAGAGGCAACATCTGCGCCTTTTGCCAGGCGAATTTCAATACTGGTAACTTCATCGGTATAGTCGAGCATACGGCGGGCAAAGCGCAGGGGCACCAGCATATATTTATCGTCGAAATCCTGTTGCACCGAAAAAATAGCCGAAGGTCGTATAAAATCATTGTGAAACGATTCCTGGGGCAAGCCGGTAATGCTTCCTTTGCGCTTGGGAATAAACACCGATATAAGGTTATCGGGCGCATTCATGTCAATGTTAAGGAAATATGCTACGCCGTAACCGGGGATAGCAAAATCCAGGCTATCTTTTTGCAAAAGCATATGCCCGGTAACCAGCAGCGAATCAATCGGGCTTTTAACCTGGTACAGCGAATCAACTCCTTTAATGGTGGCCAGGTATTGCTGTTTGTTGTAATGGAGCAGCGCGTTTTCCTCAACCACATCGGTATAGCTTATTACGCCAGGCAAAGCGCGTATTTTATTGGCATCAATTTCATTTTCATGAAATGTCTTACCCTGATTCACCGTAATTTCAATGTCGGGGTCAAATACAGAAAACAGCGAAATTACTACCGACTCGAAACCATTGAAAACGCTCAGCACAATGATAAGCGCTGCAGTTCCAACCGCAACTCCCACCATCGAAATACCCGATATCAGGTTGATGATATTGTGTGATTTCTTCGAAATCAGGTACCTGCGTGCTATGAAAAAAGGGAGATTCAACGGGTTGTGGTTTGATGTTGGAAGAATGCTGAAGGAATAGTTTTAGAGTCTGTTTAAAATTGTGGTTTTTAACTTTCAGAGGGGCAATGGGGAGAACCGGCGAGGGGCGATGGGGAGAAAAGTGATTTCCTTTACTCCCATGACTTCCCTTACTTCTGACTTCCGTCTTCGGACTCCTGTCTTCCGCCTTGCATTCAACAAATATTTAACAAATTTAAACAGTCTCTTAAAGAACAGCATTCCCGGTTTTGTCTATAATCTTTACCTATCAACAGATTTATTTCCATGCTTTTACCACCAGGCCCGTACCGGTTTTGTGATCCATAATGGTATCAAAATAATTCAATACCAGGCATACCGGGAAGGTGAGCAGGTAATAAAACGGGAGCAAAATAAAGAAGAGCTTGGTTTTCCCCAGTGCCAGTATGGGGTATTTCATCGAAAGCCTCCAGCTTAACTGCCCGGGCTTGCCATACTGGTATCGGGCTTTGGTACGGCTGAATCCGGCCGATTTAAGTTTTTCCTGTATTTCGCTGATGTTGTAGCCGTCGCGTACATGCTCTTCGATAAATGATTCCTCTTCGTCGTGGTCGTGCACATCACTGCCACCCTGGTCCGAAGGCGTGGAAATAAGTACCATTCCACCGGGTTTGAGCGATGCATGGAAATTGCGGAATACGGCAACATCCTCCAGGATATGTTCCATCACATCAACCGACAGGATGAGGTTATACGCCGAAGCATCAGTAAAAGCTGTGAGATCGGCAAAGGCAAAGCTCACATTCCGGCGGCCAATGCGGCTGAAAAATGCATTGCAGTCAGCAATCTGTTCTTCCTTTACATCCACGCCGCGTATTTTCCAGCCCGGGTTTTTCGACGACATATAAAAATCGTACTGCCCGAATCCCGAGCCTGCATCGAGTACAGCGATATCGCCTGTGGCTGAAGCAGCCCATTTCCTCACTTCGCGGCGGATATGCCACGAGCGGAGCAGGAGCAGGTCGAGCAGCCGGTAAAACACCTTGCGAAGAAAAGGGGTACTGTTGAAAACACTGCCTAATGAGCGTTTTATGGGATCGTATTGCATGTTTATTTCAGGATATTTGG
>CALCJE010000260.1 GCA_937965665.1 uncultured Bacteroidales bacterium | reverse complement strand
CCTGCCGGCAAACCTGCTGACAAGTACTGACTACAAAATTAAAGTAACCAACGAGGACAACAACACAGGGCTCGAAAGCGCTGCATTTGAAGCTATAGCAGTTATTCATGACCTGATCTCCCTGAGGGCTGTACCTGCTGGCGTAAAAGTTAAATTTGCAGGTGTTGCCACGGTTACCTATACACAGGCTTACCAGAACCAAAAGTTTATTCAGGATGGTACTGCAGCCATTGTTATAGATGATCCTACCACGGCTCCCGACTATGTATCCGGTTATAACATCGGCGATGGCATAACAAATATTACAGGTAAGATTGTAATTTTTAGTCAATTGGTCGAATTTACTCCTTATGAAACTACCGGCGAACATGCAACAGGGAGTGTTATTACACCTGAAGTCCGTACACTCGAAAGCCTGACTGCAGCCGACCAAAGCAAACTGATTAAAGTTGAAAACTTTGCATTTAAAAATCCAGCCGAACATGATGCTACCGGAAAATTCGTAAAAGGTAAAAATTATGAAATTGATGGTATTGCTAAAACCGGTATGGCTTTCAGAACAAATTATTACGATGCCGACTATATTACAGGTGGTGGATATGTACCGGTTGGACCTATTTCGTCAATCTGTATCGTAGGTCAAAACAATGCACAGATACAGATCACTTCCCGTTCATGGGCAGATATGACCATACCAACAGTTGCTGATTTTATGGCTGATAATACTTTCGTTCTGACCGGTGAAAACGTGACCTTCACTGATATGTCGAGCAACCACCCAACCGCCTGGGAATGGACCTTCGAAGGTGGAACACCTGCTACTTCGACCGACCAAAATCCGGTGGTTACCTATGCAGCAAAAGGAACTTATGCAGTAACCTTAAAAGCAACCAATGCTTCGGGCGTTTCGAATACCGTAACCAAGACTGATTATATCAGCATTGGTGTTGTTGGCATTCCGACCACATCAGCTGTTGTTACCATTTACCCGAACCCAACCAGCGGTATGTTATTTATTACCAACCCAACCAAGGGTTTACAGACTGTAGAAATATTCAATACAGTTGGTAAACAGGTAAATTCAATAGCTTCGGCTAAAGAAACAATATCAGTTGATCTTTCAGGTAAGGATAAAGGGATGTACCTTGTTAAAATCACAAATAATGAAACCAAAACCGCTCAATTCAAAAAAATTGTAGTGCGCTAGTCTATTGGTTGATCATTAAATACCGGGGAACCGGCAGTAAGGCTGAAATAAGCTGACACTGCCGGTTCTTCATTTTTATTAATTGCTTAATTGCGATAATTAGAAATCTGATAATATTTGTTGAATCTGATAAATTTATGCAATTCACTGAATAATATTCGTTTAGCATACATATTGAACAATGCTGATAATGAAGCGCAGCCAATGACAGGTATTTTATTCTATATTTAAAATAATAGTGCCTGAAGAATTGTTATTTTTGAAAGGTGAAATAAAAAATATGAAAAAACTACTTGCACTGGCTTTCCTTGTACTATCTGCCGTTGGCCTGCTGGCCCAGGTAGGGAACCCCCTGCGACTAGAAATACCTGCGCCGGCAAACAGCGATCCCTTTAACTATGTTACTGCCGGTCCTTATGGTGTTTGTGTATTTTATCCAACCATTAATGAAAGTGGTAAGGATAGTGTAAGCTGGTCGTTTGTAATGACGGATAATAAGCTGAAAGAACAATGGTACCGGTTGGTTCCGCTGCATAAAGATGTAACGTATCTTAAGAGTTTATCAACCAGAAATGCCATTTACCTGCTTTTTCATGATACAAAAAGGAATAAAGACGGGAATATTTTTGTATTCATGGTTATTCCAAGGCTTAAAGTGATTACCGAACACCGGGCCAGTATACCCGAAAAAGCTGATGTAGTTGACTTTGATATTTCAAATGATGTTGCTTATGTAGGATTTAATAACCGTAAAAATCAACCCGGGATAATGGGCTTTTCACTGGTAACCGGCGAGAAGAACAATTACGTAATCACCTCGGAAAAAGATGCCCTGTTGCTCGATATTTCTTTAGACTCGGTGCAACAAAAGCTTTTTGCCACCTACAAAATACAATATTCCTCGTCGAGCAACCATTTGTATGTAAATCAGTATAAGATTGCAGGTCCACTCGAAAAAACCTTTGATTTCTCCGGGCAGGCCGAGAAGAAAAATTTTAATTCAGCCCAGTACATTCCTAAAGGCGAGGGCAATGGTATGATTGCCGGAACGTACGGATTCAATGTTTCCAATACGCGCAGGCAATACGACTATTACGATAATTATTATAATAGCTATTACTACAATTACTATTCGCCATATTACTATTCGCGGCAGTCAGGTTACGATGCTGATGAAGACAAAACTCCTGTATCGGATGGTTATTTTACTGGCCTGGTAAATAACGGTGTAGCCGGCAAAATAAAGTATTTTAACTTTAGCGGATTCAGCAATGCATACAAATATATTACTGATCCAAGTGCTTTACGCCTGAAAAACAAGGCAACACGTAAAAAGGAAAAGTCGGCTACCGAAGAACAGGCTGAGGAAACTTTTGATAATGAAAAAACGCTGAATCTCAGGCTCATCACCCACGAAATTATGATCAAGGATGGCCAGTTTATCATTACATCCGAAGCTTATAATCCGGAATACCACACAAACACCCAAATGTCGTACGATTATTATGGCAGGGCATTTCCCACCTCCTACCAGGTTTTTGACGGGTTCAGGTATTCGCATGCTTTTATAGCAGGATTCGACAGCAGCGGCAATATGCTCTGGAACAATGGCATGGAAATGCGCGATATCCTTACCAAATACCTGAACCGAAAATTAAACTTCGTATTCGATAAAGATGAAATCGTACTGTTCTATAACGCCAACAACAAAGTAGCCTCGAAGGTAATAAAAGGAAATACTATTGTTGACAATACTTCGTACACTTCACTCGTCCCCCTGCGAAATACTGACCAGCCCATTGATGAATACCTGGGTACAATTGAGCACTGGTATGGCGACTATTTTATAGCTACCGGGTATCAAACCATCAGGAACAATTACCTGGAAAGTAACAAACGAAATGTGTTTTATATAAGCAAAATGGCTTTCAGGTAATTGTACTACAAGCAATCAGGATTGAATGAATAGCATTCATAAAAGGTTGCATGCGATCATTTTGTAAAGCATTTACCGTCAGTACAAATAAGTTCCGGTGGCAACGGCTAATTATAAAGGTCAAACACAGGATTGTAACAGAGTAGAATAACAAAATACTGATATAACCTTGGCATTTGCGGAACAAACCCCATTTACTTTTCCAAATTTTCAAACAAAACAACCTGGCAAAGTATATATTAATATTCATAAAGAAAGAGGCTGGAAGATGTCCAGCCTCTTTCTTTATATGAAATTCACCTAACGGGTTATCCTGATTTCGACCCTCCGGTTGAGTGCACGGCCCTGGGAAGTATTATTGTCGGACACAGGTTTCGATTTCCCAAAGAAAGACTTATCTACTTTCATAGTTTTTATACCTTTCTTTTTCAGGTAATTAATTACGAAATCAGCACGTTTTTCGGATAAACGCAGGTTATATTCCTCCGATTCGCGGTTATCGGCATGGCCGGCCACCGAAACTACACTTCCGGGATGCGCATTCAGAAATGCTACCACTTCATCCAGATCAGCAATATTTTGTTTGCTTACCACCACTTCATCAGAGTTAAAATACACAAATTTCTCAAACAAAGGTCCAGCTTCAATCTCAGGACAGCCATTGTTGGCAGGAACACCTTTCACATCAGGACATTTATCATTATAATCAGCAATACCATCACCATCTGTATCAGGGCAGCCCTGCAGCTGGGCCAAACCTCTCACATCAGGGCACACATCATCTTTATCAATAATCCCATCTCCATCCCGGTCAGGGCAACCGGCAAATTCAATACGTCCGGCTGCATCAGGACATTTATCATCTTTATCCGCTATGCCGTCGTTATCCTGATCCGGGCAGCCCTTTAATTCAGCTTTTCCGGCGGCTGTTGGACATGCATCCTCATTGTCGGGTATCTTGTCACCATCAGTATCCGGGCAGCCTTTAAACTCTGCCAAACCCGAAATATCAACACACATATCATCCTTATCGGCTATACCGTCATTATCCTTATCGGGGCAGCCTCTCAATGATGGTTTACCGGGTGAAGCGGGGCAGAGATCATCTTTATCGCGTACCCCGTCGCTATCCGTATCTTTAACACCCAGTTTTACCTGCACACCCACAGAAGCATAACTGTAATGGTCGTTGTTCTCGCTTCCACCATCGGTAAAATCGAGTTTTGTAGGGTTGAAGATGGTACGATCGCCATATTCGAGATTAACGGCCACAGCGTTACTCACCCTCAGCGAAGCACCAGCTCCCACCGGGAGGAAAAATGAATATTGACGTGTTTCATGTTTCTGAAGCGGCGCAGGTGGTTCTTTAGTTTCGAGATACGATTTAAATGAAGAAACGCCGCCACCTATAAAAAGGTAAAAGTTTATAAACCGTTTGTCGTTATAATCAGCAAAAATCTCATTAATATTTACTGTTATATGAAAAGCCCCATCCCAAAGATCAGAGATCAACTTCTGATTCTGATCAACCATTTCACTATGCAGCACTGTTTTCAGAAATTGTCCGCGGAAACCGAAAACCGGATTCAACTGGTACCCGGCTACCGCTCCGGCACCAAATTGAGACGTCTGGCTCCAATAATCTTTTTGATTTAAATCGCCGAAATACTGGCTGATACCTGCGTTGGGCTGAATGTAGAAATAGCTTTTCATCTTATCATTTTTCAATGTAACCTGCGCCTGGCCGATAAGGAAATGAAAGGTAAAAAGGATTAAAAAAAACAGGAATAATGAGTTTTGAAATAGTTTCTTCTTCATACTGATCATAGCTTTTTATTGTGGAATTAAATTATCATTAACAAAATTAGAAAAAAAACGAAGTACCTGACTGTAATAAGCGAAAGAAAAAGCTAAAACTAAACGCCTGAAGCATCATACAGAATATCCGGCTGAAGCCTAGCCAGGAATATTTATAAATCAGGTTTCGATCATTAGGAATAATAAAAAAAGAGACCGCTTTGCTCAAAGCGGTCTCTTCAGGAAAATATTGAAAAGATATTTTTATTTTTCTGACTTCATTTCAACCCTGCGGTTATTAGCACGGCCTTTCTTGGTTTTGTTTGTATCAGCCGGATTCTTTTCGCCAAAGTAAGCTTTAACCAAACGATCCCTTGCGATACCCTTCTTTATCAGGTAGTAAATTACATAGTCAGCACGTTTTTCGGATAATTTTAAGTTGTATGCTTCCGGGCCCTGTGAATCGGCAAAGCCTTCGATTGAAAGTTTCAGGTTTGGATGCTCATTCATTATAGTTACAACTTCATCCAGATCTTTTATGAACTTAGTAACCAGCACAGCCTGGTCGAAGTTGAAATAAACAACTTTAAAGTATTCGAACTTAGCTTCCGGACAACCTGAATTTGCGGCAATACCAGCTACATCCGGGCATTTATCGAGGTTATCAGCTATTCCGTCGCCATCCGTATCGGGGCAACCATTGAACTGGGCCAGGCCTTTAATATCAGGACAAGCATCGTCTTTGTCGGCAATTCCGTCGCCATCCCTATCCGGACAACCGCCCAGCTCTTTCAAACCTGCTACGTCAGGACACTTATCATCCTTATCTGCAATACCGTCATTATCCCTATCCGGGCAACCATTAAGTGCTTTCGAACCAGCTTCGTTCGGACAAAGATCCTGGCTGTCGATTACGCCATCTCCATCTGTATCCGGGCAACCTTTAAATTCAGCTTTACCTGCAACATCCGGGCATGCATCTTCGGCATCGGTAATACCGTCATTATCTTTATCTGGGCATCCGGCCAGTTCAATTTTGCCAAATGTTTCAGGACAAAGATCATCCTTATCTCTAACTCCGTCGCCATCAGTATCTTTTACCCCAAAGTTAATCTGCACACCGGCCGATGCATAGCTGTAGTGATCATTATTTTCGTTACCACCGTCTGTAAAATCAATTTTAGTAGCATTAAAAACGGTGTGATCAGTATATTCCAGGTTGATTGAAACTGCATTACTCACCCGTACTGACGCCCCGGCACCTACCGGAAGTGAGAATGCATGTTGCCAGGATGAATGTTCATTAAGCGTAGCACCTGTGGGGATAGATTCAATTTTAGACTTAAAGGATGTAAGATCAGCACCTGAAAAAAGATAAAAATTCAACAATCTTTTGCTGTTGTATTCCGAAAATATCTCGTTGATGTTGATGGTAACATGAAATGCTGCATCCCAGATGCCTGAAGTGAGTAGTTTATCCTGATCTAATCTTTTGCTGTAAATATTTAAGCGATCAATTTCGGTACGAATACCAAACACAGGGCAAAGCTGGTAACCAAATGCGGCACCAAACGCAAACCGGGGATATTGGTTCCAGTAATCTTTCTGGTTTAAGTCACCAAAATATTGACTAATCCCAATGTTAGGCTGCAGATAAAAATAACTTTTAAAAGGTGCTTTTACATTTTCTTCCTGAGCGAAGGCTTTGCAGGGAAACAATTGCATAGCAATAGCCAAAACTAAAATCAACGAAAAAGGGTAAAGTTTAAGTCTCATAGCACTAAATTTAACAAATTAAACGTATGCAATTTTATCAATGCCATAAAAATACGCTAAAAATTAGAAACTTGCAAAATAATGTTGATAAATTTCCAGGTCCGAAAATTCAGATCATTTTCTGCACTTAATAATTTTCACTTAACGCACTGAAACTTTATTGCTGAGGCTGGCATAATATGAACCAAAAACCATGTAAGGCATAAAAATTTCAACCCCTGCGATTTTCGGGACAAATGTAAATTTCCACCGATAAATCAATACAAAAATAATTAAAAAAAGCAATAGATTCATAACAAAAGATAAAAAACTTTGTAGTGGGTTTTTGAATAAAACTGTAGCAATAAGGACTACATCTGCATAAAATTTATCAAAATCAACTAATTTAAAATAGATTTTCTACTATTAGAACAGGTTTTTCTTCAGCTTTATAAAAAACTGGTACATAACAATGGCAGCTGTTACCGAAACGTTGAAAGAGTGTTTTGTTCCGAACTGTGGTATTTCAATGCAAACATCAACCATTTCCATTACATCATCACTTACGCCGTTTACTTCATTACCAAATACCAATGCTACCTTGCCTGAAGGTTCGTGACTGTACAACTCCAGATCAACACTCCCAACGGCCTGCTCAACGGCTACAATGGTATATCCCTCATTCCTCAGTTTTTCTATTGCTTGAAGGGTATGTTCGAAATATTGCCATTTCACCGACTCAGTGGCACCAAGGGCCGACTTATTAATTTCGCGGTTTGGAGGAGTGGCGGTAATTCCGCACAAATACAATTCCTCAATCCTGAAAGCATCCGAAGTCCGAAAAATGGATCCAATGTTATGCTGGCTGCGGATATTATCCAATACACAAATCAAAGGTATTTTTTCGAGTTCATTAAATTTCTCAACACTGACCCGGTTCAGTTCATCCATGGAGAGTTTCCGCATAGCGCTAAATTTTGAAGCAAAATTAAGATTTTCAGTTTCCGGGGTGTGCAAAATTTATCAACACCATGGCTGCATTACGAAAAATCCTGATCAATAACCCTATATTTGCCATTGAATTTTAAAAACCGGTAAGTGGCAAAGGGCAAAGAAAAAGACAAGGAGGATACTACAGTAACTCCGCTCATGAAGCAATACAATACCATCAAGGCTAAATATCCGGATGCATTGCTGTTGTTCAGGGTGGGTGATTTTTATGAAACTTTTGGTGCTGATGCAATAAAAACTTCCGAGATTCTGGGCATTATTCTTACCCGCCGGGCAAACGGCGCTGCGGCTTACATGGAACTTGCCGGTTTCCCGCACCATTCGCTCGATACATACCTGCCCAAACTTGTCCGTGCCGGTTACAGGGTTGCCATCTGCGATCAGCTGGAAGATCCCAAACTGACCAAAACCATTGTGAAACGTGGGGTTACAGAACTTGTAACACCAGGCGTTTCGTATAACGACAAAATTCTTGAAAATAAGGAAAACAATTTCCTGGCTTGTATACACCTGCTTCCAAAGGCATCGGGCATTGCCTTTCTCGATATTTCGACCGGTGAGTTTCTGCTGGCCCAGGGCTCAAATGAATATATCGAGAAACTGCTTCAAACTTTCAGACCATCGGAAGTTATTGTCCAGAAAAACAAAAGGCAACAATTTGTCGAAACCTTTGGTGACAAATACTATTTCTCTTATTTCGACGAATGGGTTTTCACCCTGGAATTTTCGAAAGAACTGCTACTTAAGCAATTTGGAACATCAACCCTGAAAGGCTTTGGCATCAGCGAACTCGAAAACGGGATCATTGCCGCCGGTATTGCTTTGTATTATCTCTCCGAAACACAACACGATAAGGTTCAGCATATCTGTAAAATTTCGCGTATTGAGGAAGATCATTTTGTGTGGCTCGACAAATTTACGGTGAGGAACCTGGAACTTTTACAATCGCCGAACGAAAATGCCAACACCTTACTTTCGACCATTGACTATACCATTTCGCCCATGGGCGCCCGCCTGCTCAGGCGATGGATACTGCTTCCCTTAAAAGATCGCTTACCGGTTTCCGAACGACTTGAGATTGTTGACTATTTTCTTCAAAACGAATCGTTTACCGTTGAAATCGAACAAAATATCAAAACCATCGGCGATCTGGAGCGACTTATTTCGAAGGTGGCAGTGGGCAGGATCAACCCCAGGGAGGTTTTGCAGATACGACGTGCATTGCAGGCCCTGGTACCTATAAAAACAGCCTGCCAGGCAGCATCACATAAACCCCTGAACCACCTGGCTGAGCAGATAAACCCCTGCCAGCTCATTGCTGATAAAATCGGGAATACGATACAGGATGATCCGCCTACCATGGTATCGAAAGGGCAGGTGATTGCACCGGGTGTGTCGGCAGAACTGGATGAACTGCGAAACCTGGCCTTCAGCGGGAAAGATTACCTGCTGAAATTACAGCAAAGAGAAATTGAGCGCACCGGAATTACATCATTAAAAGTAAGTTTCAACAATGTATTTGGTTACTATCTCGAGGTTACCAATTCGCACAAAGATAAGGTTCCTGCTGAATGGATGCGCAAACAAACCCTGGTGAATGCTGAGCGATATATTACTGAAGAGCTGAAAGAATATGAACAGAAGATACTGGGCGCTGAAGAGAAGATTTTTGATATCGAAAACAAACTATACAACGAGTTAGTTTTACAACTTGCTGAGTATGTTCAACCGGTGCAGCTCAATGCCCAGCTTATTGCCCGGCTCGACTGCCTGCATTCATTTGCGCTCGCTGCCCGAACCAACAGGTATGTGAAACCGCAACTGAACGATTCATTTACCCTCGAAATTAAAAATGGCCGCCACCCTGTTATTGAAAAGCATTTGCCCGCGGGTGAGGAATATGTGGCCAATGATGTTTTGCTTGATAACGACGACCAGCAGATAATCATATTAACTGGGCCTAACATGTCAGGGAAATCGGCCCTGTTGCGCCAAACCGCCTTGATTGTACTCATGGCACAGATAGGCAGTTTTGTACCTGCTGATGCTGCCAGGATAGGCATGGTTGATAAAATATTTACGCGGGTAGGTGCTTCAGATAATATCACTTCGGGCGAATCTACTTTTATGGTGGAAATGAATGAAACGGCAAGTATCCTGAATAATATCTCGAACCGAAGTTTGATACTGCTGGATGAAATAGGCCGCGGCACGAGTACTTACGATGGCATTTCCATTGCCAGGGCCATAGCCGAATACCTGCACGATCACCCGCTCTACCGGGCCAAAGTGCTTTTTGCAACACATTACCACGAACTCAACGAAATGGCCGGCAGTAAACACCGTATCCGCAATTATCACGTTGCAGTGAAGGGAATAGGCAAAAAGGTTATTTTCCTCCGAAAGCTGACACCTGGAGGAAGTGAGCATAGTTTCGGTATTCACGTGGCACGAATGGCCGGTATGCCGGGCTCCGTGTTGCAAAGGGCCACAAATATACTTGCTCAGCTTGAGGAAAAGCATGTTACTGACGATCAGGATGATAATACTGTTTCAGCTAAAAAAGAGAAAAAAGGAGAGGAAATTCAACTCAGTTTTTTTCAACTCGACGATCCTTTGTTGGAGCGTATTCGCGATGATATTATGACTTTGGATATTAACACCTTAACCCCGGTAGAGGCCTTGATGAAACTAAACGAGATTAAAAATTTACTAAAAAAATATTAGAGAAATTTTTCAGTTTAGAAAATGTGTGTATATTTGCACTCCCAATACGGACAATACTGCGGAAGTAGCTCAGTTGGTAGAGCACGACCTTGCCAAGGTCGGGGTCGCGAGTTCGAGTC
>CALCJE010000259.1 GCA_937965665.1 uncultured Bacteroidales bacterium | reverse complement strand
CGAAACCTGAATTCGCTTTCGGTAGCAACGAATTACTGGATTCAGAATGCCTATAACAAACCTCATGAATTCGATTATATGGTTTTAACCGGCGAAAGAATATCAACACACTGGAATTATGCCATTTCGCATTTGTACAGACCAATAACGGCTAATAGCCTTATTATTACTTATACAAAAGGCGATCTGGCATTTTCGGTTTATTTCAGGGAAGATCTGCTGGTTGATAACGCGCCTGATTTGCAGACAGGTGTAGGGGTGATGCTTAAATTATAGAAACAAAGATTTTGATAAGTTCCCGGGTTCTGGTCATTGCAAAGTGAAACAACAAAGTTACTGGGTTCCTGCCTGTTGTTTGTTTTTTGAAATGGACCTATTACAACTGAATTTTGTTGTTTTTGCATTCCGTTGAAGCCGGACTTAATTGCTACATTTACAGAAAAAATAAGTATGCGAAAGCTTATTGTGTTTGCTATTGTACTGGCATGGTTTGGGTGCAGTACAAATCATAATCCCAGGGTACGGATCAGCACTGAGGCTGGTGATATTGAAGCCGAAATATTCCTGGACCGGGCACCGGTAACGGCCGCCAATTTTTTGAAATATGTGGATTCGGCCAGGTATAACAATGGCAGTGCCTGCTTTTACCGCGTGGTGCGCCCCGACAACCAGCCGGGCAAAAAGGTAAAAATTGAAGTGATCCAGGGTGGCTTCTACGAAGATTCGCTGGTAGCTTTATACCAGTTTACCCCCATCAGGCACGAAACCACCAAAGAAACCGGGATTCTTCATAAAAATGGCGTTTTATCCATGGCCCGAATGGAACCAGGTACAGCCTCATCAGAGTTTTTTATCTGCGTGGGCGATCAGCCGGAACTCGATTTCGATGGCAAACGCAATCCGGATAAGCAGGGATTTGCTGCTTTTGGAAAGGTTACCAAAGGAATGGAAGTAGTTATGAAAATACAGAAACTTAAGGACAAAGAGCAATACCTGGAGAAACCGGTGAAGATTATGAGTATTAGCAGGATTAATTAAAAAAAATACCATTCATCCATGCCAAAGGATAACCTGTGGTTAAGGAGTTTGTGCGTTAGCATGTAACCCCACATGAATGAATGGTATTTAACTTTTAAAGCCTGACTATTTTATTCACTTTCAGATTTTTAACATTTAAAACTCTATTGTGGCTTATTCGTCAGACTGATTTTATTTAAAGAACACTACTCTTTGCATAAAGCTCTCTGTGCTTCGCGTTCCGGGTCAAGATATTGTTCTTTACCTGTACTTACTTTTACAAAGGCAATTGTACCTCCCTTAAATTCACTGGTTTTCGTTGTATATAATTTACGTACCGGGTCACCGCTGTCGTAACCTACACATAAGCCATCACCCACAAGGGTAAATTTGCCTACCTGGGCCGTCATAGGACCTTTGGCAATTTGTTTGTCGTTAATATAGAGCTTCATTGTTCCAATTGATTCGCCATGCTCACCGGATTTTTCCTTGATGAACTCCATACCAAAAGTGTACTTACCGGGCTTCAGCGGTGTTGCTGATACCAGTTGTTGTTGTTTAATGCCCAGGAAATTATACACATAATACAATTTATGATCCTTGATAAACAAGCTGTGACCGCCAAAACGCGAACCATGTGCAAATATTACTCCCGATGCATTAGCCGTAATTTGTACGTTTGATACAATCTTGAAGGATTTACCTCTGACATTAACTGCCACGGCCTCTGGTACGTTATGGCCTTTCCCAAGCCAGAAAGTGCTCCACCCATTGTCGTTTAAGATCTGTGCCATGGTTGCAGTCTGTGCTGGCAGTTGACAGCTGTAACCGGGAAATCCGTTGGCGCCTTCGGTTATGGTACCCATTCCGTTCAGGTTATGGTTACGGCCGGTATTTACACACGAGCGGGTAGGCGAACAAAGGGCTACCGTATGCCACTGTGTATAGGTTAACCCATCGGCAGCCAGTTTATCCATGGTAGGCATATTTATTCTCCCACCGTAGGGTGGCCAGGCTCCAAGGCCGGTATCATCGTAAAGGATAAAAAGAATGTTGGGTGCACCTTCGGGTGCTTTTTTACTGATGTAAGGACCCAGTCAGCTTTTGAATCGCGGACATCGACATTGGTAACACCTTTGAACGGCTCCACTTTTTTGTTTTGAGCCTGCACAAAAGGCATAGCCATCAGAATCATTAAAATAATGGTCGTGGTTTTTTTAATTTAAGATTGCCAGGTTAATAAAGAAGGGAGGGCTTGGAAACCTTAAAAAGGATTGAATTTTAAAATACGAGTTTGCCAGAATAATTGAGCTGAATTCGGCAAGAATGTATAAATAACTCATTGAATAACAAATATAACCAAAATATTTAAAATAGTTCAGAAGTTTATTTGATTATTCACCTTGGAACAGTGAAGATAAAAGGATATATGAAAGCGATAATTGAAATAAGATGCAATCGGGCAGCGCAAAGCCCATGAGATTTTTTGTGAATTAGTTCAATTTTAAAGAGCCATCCGTTTCTCACCGTCGTAAAATTTTCGATTTCCCTGCGATTTGCTCCTGCCCTTCATTTCTATTGTCTTTTCAGGAATTACAATGACCATGACTAAATCCGCATTCTGCTGACTGGTATCATCAGGTTGTAATACGGCAGGTAGTGGATAGCAAATTCAGAAAATTTACCCGCAACCCCATGAACACTGACTTATTAAACGTGTAAATGTTTGATTTTTTATATTTATTGGTATAAAAGCTCTCAGGTAATTAGAAAGATAGTATTTTTAAGATGTTTTTTAAAATGATTGATGTCAAGTCCATACGACTATAAAATCTTCTTTAATTTCATCGGGCATTACCTGCCTTATGGATTCACAACTGTTAAGTCAGATGATCCGGAGATGGTTAAACTGGAGAGCCTGTTAAAACAGAATAAACAATTTTTCTTTATCGGTGATATAATCAGACTGAAGGTGTTATTCACCAGCCAGGGGAGTTATGATTTGCTAGGTATCGAACCGGGTAATTTCGATCCCGGCATACTTTTATCGGCCACGTATCCCGACGATCTGAATAGAAACAGTAATACCCGATCTATAACGCTTAATACCGGCCAGAACCTTTTTATTAACAGAAAAGGCACAGCAAGTATTTCGACTAATTTCAGACTGAAAAACAGGGAAGGTAAATACAATAGCTTCCTC
Organism: uncultured Bacteroidales bacterium; assembly: GCA_937965665.1. Lineage (GTDB taxonomy): Bacteria > Bacteroidota > Bacteroidia > Bacteroidales > UBA4417 > UBA4417. The sequence continues at coordinate 7,334 of CALCJE010000259.1, read as the reverse complement.
TTTCAAAGTTATTTGTTTTTCAGCAGTGCGCCTTATGAAACAGTTTTTATTCTGATGGTTTTTACTGATATCTCCAGCTTTCCCTTAGCAAAACAAGCCTTTTACCTTTTTTCTGAAAACGAGACCCTGAGATTTCGTTATCCGGATGCTGAAATGTTTAATGATGATAATCTGTTTACCATCAGGGAGTTTGATATTTTACAGCTTATCTCAAAAGGATTAAACAGTAAGATGATTGCTGATAAACTTTTCCTGAGTGTACATACCATCAATACCCATAGGCGGAATATCCTGAAAAAAGCAGGCAACCTATCAATGCCTGAGCTTTTGCAATCCATGAAAGAGAAAGGGATACTGTAAGTTTAGTCTTAAATCACAAAATTACAGTTGTCTGGTTAAATAGTAATCAGCCCTGAAGTCTGCCCGTTTCAGACCGGGGACTGATTTCCCCCATTGGTTATGAAATGTAAAATACCTATTGATTGAGTAGATGATAAAATGTAGAGAATAAAACAATCGGATATTTTTGTGGTTTATTTGTGTTAAAAACCAAAACTATTATGGATATGCCGAAATATTCAGTAAAAGGGATAATGAAATATATTCTGTCAGGTGCTGCAGTTGTAATCATTTTTACATCCTGCAATCAGTTGAAACAAAAGGAAAAATCGGACACATCAAAACCCAATATCATTTTTATTATAGCTGATGATCTGGGTTTCAGTGATATCGGGCCTTACGGCGGAAATATTCAGACACCGGTACTGAATAATTTTGCGAAAGAAGGACTCCTTTTTTCAAATTTTCATGTGCAGCCCACCTGCTCGCCAACACGCTCTTCGTTGTTAACCGGAAACGATAATCATGTTGCCGGTGTAGGTATAATGAGCGAAATGGATTATCCTGCGCTGAACGCAAAAAAACTTCCCGGCTATAGCGGACATCTTAACAATCAGGTTGTAACAATTCCCGAGTTGTTAGGTGAAAATGGTTACCATACATATATGGTAGGCAAATGGCATTTGGGCGAAGGCGAAGGCATGGATCCCTATTACCGCGGATTCCAGGAGGCATTTGCGCTTGGTAATGGCGGTGGCAGCCATTGGTCCGATAAGCGATCCTTAGCACCACCACAAACAATGACGTATACCAGGAACGGGAAAGAAGTTGATTTGCCTGAAGGATTTTATTCATCGACGAATTATACCGACTCGCTGCTCGCGTTTATTGACAGAAATAAAGCGGACAAAAAGCCTTTCTTTGCTTATGTTTCCTACACAGCGGTCCACGATCCGCTGCATGTACCTGCTGACTATATCAAAAAGTACAAGGGCAAGTTCGATATGGGCTGGGATAAATTACGCGAACTCAGGATAAATAATCTGATAAAACTGGGTATAGTTCCCGCTGATGTAAAAAGTAATCCGTTTGGCGGCATTCCTAAATGGGAGACACTTTCGAAGGAACAAAAAGTTGAGTTTGCCCGCGACATGGAAGTGTATGCAGCTATGCTCGAATACCTTGATATGAGTATTGGCAGGGTTTTAGACTATCTGAAAAGAGAAGGCATGTATGATAATACAATGATCGTATTTATGTCGGACAATGGAGCTAACGGTGCCCTTTCGAATACTTATCCCGGGAATGCCGATGGTAAGTATATGAGTACTTTCGATAATAGTATGGAAAATCGTGGTTTGAAAAATTCCTATGTCGAAATGGGTCCGGGTTGGGCTCAGGCTTCATCATCTCCATTCAGGATGTTCAAGAGCTTCACCACCGAAGGCGGAATCAGGGCTCCTTTAATCGTAAAGATGCCGGGTAAAATGAAAAATGCCGGGCTTTGGAACAATGGCTTGGCTCATGTTACTGATTTTATGCCTACAATTCTCGAACTTGCAGGAGTTAAATACCCGGAACAATATAATGGGAACAATATTCATGCTTTGATTGGCAGATCGTTGCTACCGGTTCTGAATGGTGATTCTGTTACCGTGCATTCAGGCGATGGTATTGGTTATGAGCTTTTCGAAATGAAGGCCTACCTGAAAGGAAACTGGAAATTATTACGCCTTCCGCAACCTTACGGGACGGGCCAATGGCAATTGTTCGATATTGTTAAGGATCCGGGCGAAACCACCGATCTGTCAGATAAATTTCCTGCAATTAAACAGGAGTTGATAGCGGGATGGATGAACTATTCAAAGGTTAATGAATTGTATGATCACAACGGACATTATGATTCATTATACCGCTTAAGTTTCAAGCCACAGAACAGCGACGATTAACACGCTGTTAAAACCTCAGTTCAGCTATGCATGGCTGAGTACAGGCTATTTTACTGATTTTTTGTACCATTCAGTCCCTCGATTGCGGTTCAGCATTTGCTATGCATAATCGACAGCTGAATTATAAATAACGACCAGGGGTTTCCCTAGCCGCTTGCAAAGTTCATGTTCAGTACGCTAAAAAACATAAATGTGAAAATGAAGATTCAAAGACAGATTATTTTCTTAGCCGGTTTGTTTTTCGTTGCCGCAACTTTAACGCAACAGGTTTATGCACAGCAGGTTTCGCGGCCAAAGCCCGGGCCCCCGGGTAGCTGGCGGGTGATTGGTACTACCCATGCCAGTTTTAAAGCCGACCATGATGCCATTGTTGTAACCGGACCGGGTGACAATTTCCGGAAGATAAAATTTAAGGTAACTGATGCCCCTTTAAACCTGTTGCGGCTGGTAGTAACCTATGATAACGGAGAGCCTGAAAAAATTGATGTCAGATTTAATATTCCGCAAGGTGGTGAAAGCCGTGTTATTGATCTGAGAGGAGGTAGCAGAAGCCTGATGCGGATTGATTTTTGGTACGATACCAAAGGGATACTGAAAGGAAAAGCTGATGTAACTGTATTCGGGTTGAAATAGGGTTAAACTTTATGGAACATAGCAATGATGAAATAATGCCGGTTACATGCAAAAACTGCAATACTGATATAACAGATAAGTATTGCGCCCGCTGTGGACAGAAAGCGGATACAAAGCGTATTACCTGGAGCCAGATAGTGCATTTCATCCCTCATGCACTTTTTCATGTAAACAGGGGATTCCTCTTTACCATGAAAGAATTATTTATTCGTCCGGGATATGCCGTGAAAGAGTATATCGACGGCAAACGGGTAAGTTTCAGCAATCCAATCATGTACATAGTTCTGCTGGGTGGATTCACTACCTTGTTTTATAATTACTTTGATGTTCCTCTTAATGTTGAAGGCGAAAATATCCACCAGATGCTCCGGTCGAGTAATATTTTATCCAATAAATACTTCATAATCAAAACTTTTGCAATTATCCCGCTGATAGCTGGCATCTGCTATTTTATGTTCAGGGAATTCAGGCTCAATTTCCCCGAGTACATTGTGATGGGAGCATTCCTCACCGGGCAGATGATGCTCATCATTTTGTTGTTTTTCCCGCTTTCGGTGGCAACTAAAAATTTATCGGTGCATTTCCTGGTACGGGGCTTAAACCTGCTTGCATTTGCTGTGTTTACCGTTGTGTTTTTATACCAGTTTTTTAATGCAAAACAGCAGAAAATCCTGGTTTTTAAAGTTGTAAGTGCTACAATTTTGATGATGTCAGTTTTTTTAGCATTATCAAAATACCTCCAGCTTATGATTCTTAAATAAACAGAAATTGTAGGATTATCAAGAAGAATCTTCTGTAAAGGTTTCTTTACTAAAAAGAGTCAGAATGGTATTAGACACTCAGTCAACACCTTTGTAAAATCAATTAAAAAAAACAGGTTATGAAACCTTCAATACTGATATTGTTAACCGCGTTAGTGCTAAAGCTATCCATGCCATTACAGGCGCAAACCGAATGGCCAAAAATAATCACAACAAAAAATGGTGCTAAAATCACCTTGTATCAGCCAACCCCTGAATCTTTCAGCAACAATCAGCTTAAATCGAGGTCAGCCATAAGCGTACAGCAAAAAAAAGGAGATGACCTTATTTTTGGTGCAATCTGGACTGATGCCAAAATGATCACCGACCGGCAGACGCGGATGGCATCACTCGAAAGTATCAAGGTGACCCATGTTAAGTTTCCTGATATATCCGATACATCGAAAATCAGCAAACTGAAGACCCTCATAGAAGCAGAAGTGCCTAAATGGAAACTTTTGCTGTCAATTGATGAAATAGTTGCACAAATTGAGCAAAACAATCCCAGTGCAAGCAGTGGCTTAAACAATGCACCCCCGCGGATTATATACAGCAATAAAAAATCAGTATTGATACTGATTGATGGAGACCCAAAACTTGAAGCAGATAAAGACCTCAGGATGAAGAAGGTGATTAATTCGGCATTTCTTATCCTGGAAGATCCGTCCTCGAAACGCTTTTATTTGTATGGCGGAAAATACTGGTACACCAGCAAGTCAATTTTGGAAGGGTGGGAGCCGACGAAGAAACTTCCGACTGCCATAGCCGAACTCGACAAGCAGATAAAAGCTAAAGAAAGCCAGGAAAATTCAAGTGCATCGGTCACATCTGCTGACAAATCAGCTGATACACCACCGGAAATAGTTATCAGCACAGGACCTGCAGAATTAATTCAAAGCGATGGAAATTTAAACCTGAAACCCATCGAAGGGACTAACCTGCTCTACGTTTCCAACAGTGAGGATAATATATTTATGCATATTGATAATCAGCAATACTATACCTTGCTGAGTGGCCGGTGGTATAAAAGTAAATCGTTGGAAGGCCAGTGGGAATTTGTTGAAGCGGATAAACTGCCTGCCGACTTTGCCAGGATTCCGGAAGGATCAGAAAAAGATATTGTGCTGGCTAATGTTGCCGGAACCGCAGCAGCAAATGAAGCAATGATGGATGCCCAGATTCCGCAGACGGCTAAGGTTGACAGGTCGAAAGCAACATGCACTGTAACGTATAATGGAGAACCCAAATTTGAGCCTATTGAGGGAACAAATATTTCAATAGCCAAAAATACCAGCAGCACGGTTCTTAAAACCAACAACAAATTTTATTGTGTCGAGAATGGGGTTTGGTATGTGGCAGCCCTTGCTACCGGCCCCTGGGCAGTTAGCGATGAACGCCCTGCTGATGTGGATAAAATACCGGCAAGTAGTCCTGTATATAATGTTAAATATGTGTACATCTACGAGTCGACACCACAATATGTATATGTAGGATATACCCCTGGCTACATGGGCTGTTATGTTTCGGGCCATGTTGTGGTGTATGGTACCGGTTATTACTACAACCCATGGTATGGCCCTTACTATTATCCTTATCCTTACACTTATGGGTATAATATGCATTATAATCCCTATTATGGATGGAGTATGGGGTATCATTACAGCAGCGGATATTTTCATTACACGGTTGTAGTGCATACACATCATGGCTATTGGGGACCTCCTGTTTACCGTCCGCCTTATCATCCGCCTCATCACGGAGGGTATTATGGTGGCCGGCCGGTGCATTACGGGAATACCAACGTGAATATAAACATCAATAATTCGACCAATATTTACAGGAATAACAAAGGCGTTTCTACAGATAACATCAGTCGCAATCCTGCTAAAGGACCTCAGAAACAGGTTGACAAAAAAACAAACATGCCTGCTTCGAATCCTGCACCTGCCCGGAAAAACAATGTTTTTGCAAGTCCTGATGGTGCTGTGTATCAAAAAACCGATAACGGAAACTGGCAACAGCGAAATAACAACAAATGGCAGGAGGCTGACAGAAAACAACCTGCTACCAACCAGGTAAACCGCCAGCAGCAGAATTTTGACAGGGGGCAAACCCGAAATTCAAATTTTAATACAGTTGATAACGGGAAAAAACCTCAGCAAAATACGAGGCAAGGATCACCTGGCCGGGCACCTGCAGGTAAATCAGGAAAATAGAAATTGAATTTCTGATTGAGAAATAAAGTAAAGTGAGTGTGAATGCACATAAATTAATAACTTTTAAAAACTGTTTCCTATGAAAATGAAAACAACCGCATTGTTCCTGTTTTTCGCCTTGAGTTTTATTTGTGGTTTTGCACAGGAAAAAAGCAAGAAGCAAATAAAAGAAGAGCAGAAAATTGAAAAACGTAAGCTAATTGAGAGCCTTGTTAATGCAAAAACATTTGTATTTGTTGCCAGCACAGCTTTACCACAAGGGTATAAATCAATAACCCTAACGTCAGCTTCTTACCAGGTAAAATACAGTCCCGATACCATTGTAAGTTATTTGCCATATTACGGGAAAGCATACAGCGGCGCCGGATACGGCGGTGATACCGGTTTGAAATTTGAAGGAAAGGCCGATGATTATTCTGTAGCGACAGAAAAGAAAAACTACACTATTTCGGCAAAAGTGAAGGGCAGCAATGATACCTATCAATTGTATCTAATCGTAGGTTTCGAAGGAAGTGCCACGCTCTCAGTAAATAGCAATAACCGGAGCAGTATATCGTATCGGGGCGAAATTGTACCTGCGAAATCCCAGGAGGAGAAAAAATAAACACTAGCTGTAATCCACGTTTCTGTTACAGCCAAAAATTATTTCATAAGGAAAAATCATGTGCTGGTTTCGAGGTCAAATTAAAAAAATACAGAGTAAAGCTTACTGAAGTGAATGTTTTGGCGGGATTTGATGTCATTTAACCCGGCAGGTTGCAAAATGGTGCAGTTGGTTTACTTATCGACGCCTGTAATTAATTTGGCTATCTTATCTCTCATTTCGAGAAATACTGGCCTCAGCGGGGTATCGCCGTCAGTTCCGTAATTTACAATCAAAGCCATAGTGGCATTGTGATGCGGAAAATAGTCGAGGTCGGCGCTGTAGCTCAGGTCGCGTCCGCGGTGCCCCCAGGCAAAATCTTTTTCGGGATCGCCAATATCAATAAAATCTTTAAAGCACGACACACCCAGGTGTTTTCGCGATTCGATGGTATGATGAAAAACCAGCATCTGGTCGAGCGAAGCTTGTGTAAGCAATGTTTTCTGCACATATAAGGCATCGATAAATTGGTACATATCCCAAACAGTGCTGTACACACCACCATAGCCATTGCCACTGCCGGTATTCCAGTTCGAGAGGTTTTCGATATTGCCGTTATTGTAAAGATCGTAATAGCCCTGGGCTACTTTTCCTTCGGGCAGCGGGTCATCGTAAAATGAATAAGTATCCTGTAGCCCTAGCAAGTCGATTACTTCCTCGTGCAATACCTGGCTGCACGATTTTTTAGTGGCAGCTTCAACCACCATTTTCAGCAGCACGTAATTGGTATTGCTGTAACCGGCAGTGTCGGCCG
>CALCJE010000258.1 GCA_937965665.1 uncultured Bacteroidales bacterium | reverse complement strand
CAGCGTTTCCACAAGCCGATCCGGAAGCAGCCGCTTCAGGAATACAAATACGCGGTATACGCCGCCCACGGCGGTTCGTGGCTTGGGGTTCTTGCGCTGCGCCGCGTTGTAAGCCGCAAGAGCTACGGCAATCGGCTGCATGCCGTTGCGTTCATCCCGCTCCATGCGGGAAATCGCGCAGGTGCAGGCTTCCGTATACGCCTCGCAGGTAGTATCTGCATACTTTCTGGCGTCGGTAAAGCCTGTGCGCACATCACCCGGCTCACGACGCAGTGCTTCGAGGTAATAATCGGTAGGTTTATATGTGGCGTGGCGATATTGCTCGAGATGTAACCCGGTAAGGTAGAGTTGCTCTATCGAGCTGATTTCCAGTGGTTCCTTTGCGGCTTTTGCCGGTTCCGGTACAGGTTTTACTTCCGGCTTCTCAGGTTTATAATCTACAAGCAATTTGCCGGTTTTGGTTTTAATTGACAGGTAAAAGTCTTCGGGATTTAACCCTGGCTTTATGGATATGGTCTTTTCGTACGACATGGTTGGTGAAAAGTCCACAATTTCATCGAGATAAACTTTATCCCTGGTTTCGAGCCGGATGGTGGAACCGGTGTATTGAGCCGTTGTGTAGGCTTTTACAACTGCATTACCACCATTCAAATCGAGATTTACCATGGCTTCCTTAGTGGCATTTTTCACCATTCCAAGGTCGCGGTAAGGCATAAAATACTGTTTAAAATCCCGTTCTTCGTAAGGCATGATCCACGAAAAATCGGGCTGATTATCGGTATATACCCCGCACATCAGTTCGATGTAGGGGCCGTCCTCATCGGTAAGGTTGCGGTCCCAGGCCTGGCCGAAATCCCCATGACCCCAGGTCCATTGTTTTTTGCCCGGCGAAACATGGTGGTTTGCTACATGAAGCAAGCCGCCTTTTGAATCGTTTTCGTAACCTCCCACAAAATTGTATTTCGATTCAACGGCCATAAAAGATGTTGGAACCGGAACATTTTTATACCTCGATATATCAACACCTGCCGAATAATCAACTTTATAATAGGTGCCTGTGGCAATCGGGAAAGTGGAAACATCACGCCTTCCATGATCGTAAACGGCATGAACATCGGGCGGGAACACACTCTGGTAATCATCGTTCACTTTCACTGCAGGGTTAGCCCACCATAGGAAGGTCTGCGGCTGAGCGGTCCGGTTGTATAGCTTAACTTTTATTTCGAGATATGCATGGTCGGGATACAAGGTAAACCCTGCCATTCCTTTGGTGCGGAACATACGCTCCACCTCGCTGCACCACACGGTGATGCTACCATCCTCATTTTCCTCAATACTGCTGCTGGTTGATTGATATGTACTCGGGCGGTGATGCTGGGGCCAGTTGAACTCAAGTCCACCCGATATCCACGGACCTGTTAAACCCACCAGCGCAGGCTTAATCACCTGGTTGTAATAAATAAAATGACGTTGCTTTGTTTTGTCATAAGCCATTTGAACCCGTCCGCCCAACTCGGGAAGGATCATAATTTTAAGATACTGGTTCTCGAGGTAAACAGCATTCCACTCCTGGTCGACTTTCTCATCCAATATTTTCTCGATCACCGGGTGCGGGTACACAGCGCCGCTGCTTCCCTGGTAAACACGTTTTTCAAGGAAAATCGGATTTTTTTCAGGTTTACCGATTCCATAAGTCGGGATGATCACTTTTTCGTACCAGGCTTTTACTGACATGTTGAGTGTATATTTCAGAGTCAAACTTAATTTTAATTGATGATGAAATTTTCCTGCAGCTTACCTGGATTCCTTTTCAATTTCCTCCAGTGTCTTACCCTTGGTTTCATTTACTTTGAAGTAAATAAAAACCAGTCCGGCGAAGCAGATTACTGAATAAACATAAAAGGTATTCTGAACTCCGCCCAGCAGTTTGGCCAGGATCGGGAAGGTAAAAGTGAGCACAAAATAACCTCCCCACAAACTCATTACGGCTACAGAAGTAGCTTCTTCGCGTACTTTGTTGGGAAAGATTTCGGAGATAAGCACCCAGGTAATCGGGGCCAGCGTGGTGGCATACAGGCCGATAGCAGCTAAAAGAAAGACTGCCGAACCGGTGGCCCACCTGGCATCGAGCACCTGTGCGATTACTACGTAAAGAATGCCAAGCCCACCAGCACCGATGAGCATCAAAGGCTTGCGACCAAGCTTATCAACCAGCAAAATGGCCAGTAAGGTGAAGACAGTGTTTACACCGCCAATAAAAACAGTCTGCAGTAACTGATCGTCCTGGCTGGCGCCAATGCTGGCAAATATATTGGATGTATAGTTAAATACTACATTTATGCCACAGAATTGCTGAAATACGGCCAACCCGATTCCAAGGGCAACGGCAGCGACAAATGGTTTTTTAAAGGCTGCTGCATAGTTCATTGCAGTAGCGCCCTGCAACGACTGCTTAATTGAAATCATTGTTGCGTTTACATAATTTTCGTCACCAATAGCTGAAAGCACTTTTTGAGCTTTGTCTTCTTTTTTTGTTTTCAGCAACCACCTGGGGCTTTCGGGTAAAAAATATACCCCTGTGAAGAAAATCACCGATGGGATCATTCCCATGCCAAACATCCAGCGCCATGCATCAAGGCCATGGTTCCGCAACGAATAATTTACCACCGAGGTGATCAGTATCCCTAACACGATGGTAAGCTGGTAAAGAGAAACCAGGCGGCCACGTACCTGTGGTGGCGAAACTTCAGCTATATACATAGGTGCCAGCATCGAAGCCATGCCTACACCAATCCCGGCACAAAATCGGAAAAAGATAAACACCGAAAGCCCTGGCGCTATAGCCATGCCTGCAGATGAAAATGCAAACACAAATGCCGAAAGCAACAAAGCCGGCCTGCGGCCATATTTTTCGGAGGTCCTCGCGGCAATCAGGCAACCAATAATACAACCCAGTGCAAGTGAACCGGTTGTAAAACCTTCCCAATACTCATTTAAACCAAACTGGTCGCGCAGAAACGGCAATGCCCCGGAAATTACGGCAAAATCAAAACCAAAAAGGTAACCTCCTATCGCAGCAACCAGTGCCAGGGCAAAGAGATACAGTGTGTTGGTTTTGCCTGAAGGTGTCGTATCGGATTCTGTTGAAGGTGCAGAGAAAGTAGCCATAGAAAGGATTTGCGGTAGAATGATTTTTTACAACATTTGTTATTTAAAGAACTTTACGATTTCACCTGCAATAAGCAGATGGCCTTTCCCATTCGGATGATTGCGCTGCAACTTACTGGCTGAGAGCGCTTCGCCGCAGGTAACCCACTGTTTGAATATGTCATAACTGCTGACCAGCCCATGGATAAATTTACCGGATAATTCCCGCTCTTCGCTTCTGTATTCTTCCAACCGCGCATCCGAACCCGGCATATTTTCTTCCTGACCGGGTGTTAGAGTTAAACCGCAACATGCAAATTGCTTTTAACCATTGTTTTAGCACTGTTTTAAAAAATAGAAGTTTTCCAGGCACTCCAACGTTGTTACCCTTGCATTTACATTGCGTCTTCGCAGTAAAAATACAGGCAAAGACGGAATATTTTAGCAATAAACCAGAGAATACTTTTAAATCCTATGGTTTGATATTTGTAAGATCGAAACAACAATTACCTCAATACGGGTAAGTGCGTTTAATTCTTTATGCCCGATACAACCTCAATAGTATTCCCCGGCAAGCCTTCAGATGTTGCACGTATGCTTATTTTACCGGCTTTTTTTGTCGATTGAACCATGACAATACACCTGCCGGCATACACATTTTTCCAGGGAAGTTTAAAGCTGTCCACGCATTTTGCATCACCATTGTCGGTTCCGATCAGGATACCTTCTCCCGAAACAGTAAAGTCAATCCGGTTCTTAGCCGTGTAAGCGGTATTGTTGTTTTTATCTTTCAGGATGGCCTCTACCAGTACAACATCTTGTCCATCTGCAGTTATAAAGGAGGTGTCGGGGATTAACTGTATCTGTACGGGTTCAAAAATGGTATTCAGAACAGACGAATATTTCTTTTTATCGCTACCGGTGGCTATGGCTTTTACTTCGCCGGCCTGGTATGGAACATACCACCAGAAACAGGAGTTAGCCTCATTCTGCTGCTTTTTGCCGTACGATTTCCCATTCATAAATAATTCAACCTCTTTGCAATTGGAATAAGCCATTACCAGTACAGTGTCGCCCGCTGAATAATTCCAGTGAAGTTTTTCTTCAATTTCATTCAGGAACCAGGCCATTTTTCCCATGGGATCCGAGTTTACGTCATCGGTGGCATTTTTTTTACGCGCTGCAAGCGATATCATAGGTTTATCAGTCCACATGGCTTGTCGCCAGTAGTAGATTGTTTTTTCTTTGTTAGTGAGATCGAGCAGGCCTGAATAGGCAGAACGAGCAGGAAATTTTCCACCTTCGCCCAGGTAATCAATTCCTGTCCATAGAAACTGTGCCGAAATGTAATCATTGTTTTTTACAGCCAGCCAGCCTGAATAATTCTGCGGGTTTTCGCTGCCGTAAATCAGCCGGTTAGGATACGCTTTATGATCGGCCTCGTACTGGCTTTCGGTATAGTTGTACCCTACAACATCCAGTATTTCGGGCAGGCCAACAGCATTGGAATTGCGGATATTGGCCAGTGCCATGGTAACCGGCCGGGTGGTATCGATAGCTTTAATAATGGCTTTCAGATTTTTTGCAATGGGGAGCATGCGGGCAGGATCGGGCCGCGAAATTGCATAATTGGCATCATTTGCATCGGCATAGGGATCGTTGGCATAGTCAATTTCATTGCCAATACTCCAGAGTATGATCGAAGGGTGGTTTTTATCGCGATGGATCATATCTTTGAGGTCTCTTTCACTCCATGCATCGAAATAGCGGCTTGCACCGTCGTAACCGGCTATGGTCTGGTTCCAGCCATCGATCCATTTTCGCTTCGAATACTCCCATTCGTCGAATGCCTCGTCCATCACCAGGAATCCCATTTTATCGCACATATCCAACAATTCGGGGGCTACAGGGTTATGGCTGGTGCGGATCGCGTTGCAACCTGCAGCTTTCAGTTTTTGCAAACGGATTTTCCAAATTTTTTCGGGAACGGCGGCGCCTACACAACCTCCATCGTGATGTATGCATACCCCCTTTAGCTTCATATTTTTACCATTCAGGAAAAATCCTTTTTCCTTGTCGAAGTTAAAACTCCTGATACCAAAAGGCACTGAAACTTCATCAACAATCTTTCCGTCGATACTGAGTATAGTTTTTGAAGTGTACATCGCAGGTGAATCCACATCCCACAACGATGGATTTTTAACAACCATTTCCTGGCGGGCTGATGATTCGCCTGCAGGCACAACCTGAACTGCTTTGTTCCTGCTTATCTCTTTGCCATCCTGGCTATAGATTACTGATAGAATTTCGAGGTTCTGCGGCCTGGAAGTGGCATTCAGAATAGTATTTTCGACATTTACTTTAGCAACACCAGCGGTAATGGAGGGTGTTGTGACAAAAGTACCCCATTGCGCAACATGAACCTTGTCGGTAGCATTGAGCCACACATGCCTGTAAATTCCTGATCCCGTATACCAGCGCGAATCGGCATACTGGCTGTGGTCGACCCTTACAGCTATCACATTGGCTTTGCCCACGTTAAGGTACGGTGTGAGGTCGTACTGAAAACTGGTGTAGCCTGAGGGGCGTTTCCCCAGGTGATGCCCGTTGATCCATACATCGCTGTTATTATAAACGCCATCGAAAAGGATACTTACAAGTTTGTCCTTATATGATTCAGGTATTACGAAAGATTTCCTGTACCAACCAATTCCCGAAGGAAGATAGGCTGTAGAACTGGCATACCGGGCATCGAAAGGCAATTCAATGCTCCAGTCGTGAGGTAGATTCAGTATCCGCCATAACTCATCATTATATTCAGCATTCCGGGCAGCATATACATCGCCAAGTTGAAATTTCCATTGTTCATCGAAATTAACATGAATACGCGATGGTTGCGCTTGGGTTTGTATTATGACCAGTAATAAGACAAGTACCGGCAGAAGAAATTTAAGTTTCATTATGGTGTCTGATTTCTTAAGGAATAAGTACAGTTATACTATGAAACCATGAGACCATGAGCTGGTCATATGATTCCGATAATTGTGGCTTTAAGGATATTTCAGGATATAGAGTCCGGGCTTTTATTTCACTTTCACATAACAATAACCCTTGCGCAGGTTACGGTTTTTATCCCAAACAGAAAGTAACAGTTTGTGGTAGGTCTGGATAATCACCAGGGATGTACCATCGTTATAATACTCCTTTTCTTCCCACGATTTCAATGCATCTGCAGGAACTGTTATCTCTGTTGTAAATGTGTAGGTAGGCTGAACTGGTTCGGCCGAAAGGTCGACTATGGTATTTATTTTCCAGTTGCCATAAGTAAACTCCACACGCTGTATCCCTGACTCATCACTCAGCATTGCATTTATGTTAACTTTTTCACCAGCTGTAACTTCTAAGGTATCGGGGTTGAACTGCACGGCGGGAACTGTGTGATCCAGGGTATCTAATATATCATCCGTTGTTTCGCAACCGGTGAAAAGCACGATTAGCAATGAAACAAGTATCCATCCAATTTTCATAATTCGCAATTTTTAAATGTTTTTCAAACTTATTCCCAACCCTGGTTTTGTTTCAGGTAACCTTTCAGCACTTCGATACGTGGTATAGGATACCAGTAAAACCGGGGATAAAAAACACGGTTTTCTACTTCAAAAGTCTGGTAACTATAAGTTGTATCGGCCTGGTTTAAAGTAATCTTCATACCCATGGCAGGTTGATTGAGCTTGGTTTCTGCATCTTTCCAGCGGCGCAGGTCCCAGAAACGATGTTCTTCGAAGGCAAGTTCGACCTGGCGTTCTTTTTTAAGTCTTTCGCGCATCTGGCTTTGTGTCATACCTGCCGGGTAGCGCGCCCTGCTGGTAATTACATAATTTCTTTTGCGTAATTCGTACACGGCATCATAAACTTCCTTTACTGGTCCCGATACTTCATTTAATGCTTCGGCATAATTGAGGTAAGCTTCTGCAAAACGGAAAAGGATCCATGGTTTACGAACGGTGGTTCCTTTATCCAGGTCAACCGAAGCATCGACGAACTTTTTGAGGTAATATCCTGTTTGCGTAGCTGTGGGGCCCGACTGCAGACCATCCTTGCCACCTACATAAGTCTCAACTTTCCTTGATTTGAAAACAGCACCGTTATACAACACCACGGCATAAAAACGATCATCGCGGTTTTCGTAAGGTTTGTCAGGATTATAGTTAACATCGTCCCAAATCGGCTTGCCAGCCTTAGTATCGAAAGCATCCACCAGGCTCTGCGTAGGATTTGTAAGCCCCTTTCCTCCATAGCTTAAGGGAAAATTGGATTTTTCAAATTCATTGGTATTCAATGCCTGCGTAGCAAACAACACTTCTTTTGAATAAGGGGTAATAAACACGTTCTCATACTTCGATTCGAGGCCAATGGTAGCACCTTTCATGTTAATGAGTGCCAGGGCAGCCTTGGCAGCTTTGTTCCATTTTTCGAGATCGTTGCCAGGATTGTTGAGCGGGCTTGCTGCATAGAGTAGTATGCGCGATTCCAAAGCCATTGCCGATGATTTAACAGCACGGCCCTTATTTGCATCATCGTTTGCATCAGGCAGAACTGCCATGGCGCTATCGCAGTCAGCAACAATACGGGTAACCACCTGGTCGAATGCTAACTGGGGCAAACTGCCAGCTGTTTCGGTGGTTAACACTTTGTCGACATAAGGAATACTTCCGTAACGTTTTATCAGCTCGAAATGGAACATCGCCCTGAGGAACAATGCTTCTCCTTTCATGCGTGGCCGGTCGGCTTCGGGAATACTGTTGGTTTCTTTTATAGTAGTGTTCAGCTTATCCAGGAAAATATTGGTTTTACGAATGCCATTGTACATCTGGTTCCAGATATCATCGGGATTGAGGGATGAGTTAATCGCCCCATTGTTGAAGGTCTGCACCAATGAACCGGAATAAGAGTTTTTGGCTTCATCGCATCCACAGGCCAACATCGCGCCATCGTACCGGTTATAGCCGGTAAGCAGGTCGTTGTAAATGTTGTAAAGGAATCCCGGTGCATAGTGAACATCTGAAAAGATTTTATCTTCGGTCAGATTGGTATCAACCTCTTTGTCAAGGTAGTCCTTACAGGAATTTAAGACCAGTAAAGAGAGCCCTATCGACAGTATGCAGAATATCTTTTTCATGTGTTATTATATTTTTTTTTGAATCACATGGAATATACCACGATTAAAATAATTTCATCTTTTCTGCCTGCAGCAGGCATGGGTTGGCGAATTAATCAATCAGGTTATTTCATTTAATTATTTTAGATTTTTGATTCAGGTTAGTACGTTTAAGTTTTGAGTTAGCCTTGATTCAATCATTTTTGGGTGAATTTTCACTCAGGATTGTTTCAGGTTCCTTTGCGACTTAAAAATTAACGTTGACACCCGTGTTATACACTTTCATTACCGGGTAACCGGATACACCTGCATCGGGTACTTCGGGATCCAGGTTATATTGTTTCATCGAATCGATGCTGAACAAATTATAGGCGTTAACAAAGAACCTGACTTGTTTCAACTTGATTTTAGCGAGTACTTTAGCCGGAAGCGAATATCCTACTTCAATGTTCGTAAGCCTTACAAAATCTCCTGATTTGGCCCAAAGTGTTGAGCTGTTGTAATTGTTTTTGTTACTCAGGGTAGTAAGCCTGGGGTAAGTTGCATTGTCTTCGTTTACACCTTTTTCCCACGCACCGTAAGCAATATCAGTGGCTTTATTGTTATTCTGAATCACCCACATGCTGTTGTTGGTTACATAAACCGTTCTGCCCACCATACCAGAGAGCACAAATTGCAGATCGAATCCTTTGTAGTTTGCTGTACCCACGAAACCCAGCGTCCACTGAGGAATTGTGTTGCCAATTACTATATTATCCTGGGCATCGATGATACTGTCGTTGTTCTGATCCTTAAATTTCACGTCGCCGGGTTGCACCGCCTGGAAGGTCTGGAAAGGACTATTGGCGATATCTGCTTCATCCTTAAAATAACCAATAGCTTCGAGTCCCCATAATGCAGATGCTGACTTCCCTTCTTTGTACTGGTAATCTGGCAAACCACTAACCTCCTCCATACTGAGAATTTTATTGGTTGCATACGAAATATTGGCCTGCAGTGAATAACCCCAGGTTTTTTCCTGGTGCTGATGGCTGATGGTGGATTCGAATCCCTTGTTTAAAACCGAGCCATTATTTTCGTAAGGCAGTGTTTGTCCGATTGTGCCAGGTATAATATTTGAGCTGGTGGTAATAATATTTTTCCTGTTATTGTTGAAGTAATCAATCGAGAAATGCAACAGGTCCTTCATTTCGAGGTCAATCCCGATGTTGGCATTCAGCGACTCTTCCCAGGTAAGATTACTGTTTGGGATACGGCCTTCGTATGAACCGTCGGTACTTCCGTAACCGGATCCAAAAGTATACCCGCCTCCACTGTAGTATTTCTGTTCGAAAGGATATCTTTCTAGTCCAAGTTTCGAATTACCCACTTTACCATACGAAGCCCTGAGTTTCAGAAACGAGATGTTAGCCACCTGTGGGAAGAAGGATTCGCCTGAAACAATCCAGGCAGCTGAAACAGCGGGGAAAAATCCGAAGCGGTTACCCTTGCTGAAGTCTTCGGAACCGTTGTAGGCAAAACCAAACTCAGCTATGTATTTCTCCCTGAAACCATAGGTAGCCCTTCCATAAACACCCTGGTTTTTATAGGCAATATCATTTCCTTTCGGGACATATTTTGATTGCATATAGTTGACATCGGCAGCCAGCGCGTTTTGCCCGAATGTAGCTGAGTACGAAAGCCCTCCCTGGGTGGTAAGCATATAGTTGAATCCATCGTCGTATTTTGTTGAGGCGATGCTGATGTTACTATTTTCACCGTATTTGATATATTCGCTTGAATCGCCGGTTATAAACTCCTGGTAAACAGCATACGACTGGCTTCGGCCGGTTGAATAATAATTATAGGCATCGAGCCCCATCATCGCATTTGCTGACAAGCCCTTTAACAGGAAATCGAGTTTTTGGGTTGCCTCAACATTGCCCAGTAATATCCTGGTATAATTATCGCGGTAGCCTGTTTTGGAGATCATTCCAAGGGGATTGTTCCGGTATATGGATGTTCCTGCTATGGATCCATCCCGGTTGGTAACAGGCATGGCATTAGGAGGCAATTGCGAAAGGGTTGAAAAAATGGATGCCGCACTCGAGTTGGGCACATGCCGGTTTTCGACCCTGGTAGCCAGGTTAACTGTAACAAGCAGGCTTTTGGTAACATTAATATCCATATTGGAGCGCAGGTTATACCTCGAGAACTTCGGATTGGTATTGTACTGCGGGTTAATGTCAGCATATTCATAAATCCCG
>CALCJE010000257.1 GCA_937965665.1 uncultured Bacteroidales bacterium | reverse complement strand
ACCGGGATTCTGCTTTTCGTATTATCCCTGCTGCTGAAGAGTCCGCTACCTGCACAGTCGTTGGGAGCCACGGTACAATCTTTTCATATGTCGGTTATTGCTTTCGGTATTTTATACAGTCCCGTGTCGATGATCCTGGGGATTATGTTCAATTCCATTTCGCGAAAGCACGAATATGAAGCCGATCGTTTTGCGGTAGGCCTTTCGAAACCCGGCGCTTTGCAGGAAGCCCTGAAACGCCTTTCGGTAAAAAACCTGAGTAACCTCACACCGCATCCCTGGTACGTTTTTATCCATTATTCGCATCCGGCTCTTTTGCAGCGACTTGCAGCAATTAACAACCAGGAATCGGCATAAAGTGTCCGTTAAAAATTACCCTGAAGCGGAATCAATTAAAAATGGAGTATTTTTGCTGAAAATTTACAGGAAATAAATCCACCCGATGAAGGACAGTAACCTAAAAAGCAAGGTAGGCTGCCTCAGTGAAAAAGCACTGAGATTGTTTTTTAAATTCAAATACTTTGTTAAAGACTGGATACGCATACCGCGTGAGGCACCGCTGTGGATGAAAACTCTACTTGCAGGTATTTATGGACTTGCATTTCTGCTCATGCTTGCCCTCGCCATTGATATCAACCTTTTCTGGCTGTTTGGCCGTTCGCCGAATATCAGTGAACTCAAGGATCCGAACATCAGCCTTACTTCAGAAATTATTTCGGCCGACGGAAAACCACTGGGAACTCTTTTTGTAGAAAACCGAACTCCGGCGGTTTATGCCGATCTGCCCCAAAACCTGGTAAACACGCTTATTGCTACCGAGGATGTGCGGTTTTACAAACATCATGGTATCGACATCAAAGCGACATTTGCTGCCATGTGGTCGGTAATGCGTGGCGATAAAAGGGGAGGAAGCACCATAACACAACAGCTGGTAAAAAACCTGTTTAAAACCAGGAAGGATTATTCAACAGGCTTATTCGGATATATTCCTGGTGTTTCCACACTGATCAGCAAGGCTAAGGAATGGATCAATGCCTATAAAATAGAATCTTATTATACGAAGGAAGATATCATAATCATGTATTTCAATACAGTTGATTTTGGCAGTCATGCGTATGGCATCAATTCGGCGGCATCTACATTTTTCAGTAAAAAACCTGTACAGTTAACATACAACGAGTCGGCGGTTCTGGTTGGATTGCTCAAGGCGCCATCGGCTTACAGCCCGGTTTCCAATCCCGAGCGCTCGAAAATGCGGCGCAACCAGGTGCTGGCCCAACTCCAGAAATACGGATATATCAAAGCCAGCGAAAAAGACTCCATGTCGGCCCTGCCGTTAAATCTCCATTACCAGCGCCGGAGCCTTTCGAAAGGAAACATGACCTACCTGCGCGATGCCATTGTGCGCGACCTGCAGGCCTGGAGCAAGGAAAATGGGTATGATGTGTGGACGGATGGATTAAAGATTTATACTTCCATCGATTCGCGCATGCAGAAATATGCCGAAGAAGCCGTTGCGGAGCATATGCGAAACCTGCAAAGGGTATTTAACCAGGCCGGGGCAGGCGAGGTGGTTGTGCCCTGGCGCGATGAAAACGGAAAAGAAATCCCGGATTATTTTCTTAAGAAGGCATCCGACCTCCCGCAATATAAATTGCTGGTCAAAAAGTATGGCGAAAACAACGACAGCATACGCATAGTGCTGAGCCAGAAACACAAAATGAAAGTTTTTACATACAGTGGAGAGCGGGATACAACCTTATCGACCCTGGATTCGCTTAAATATTACCAGAAATTTTTCCAGACCGGTTTTATGGCCATGGAGCCAGCCACAGGTTTTGTAAAAGCATGGGTAGGAGGGATCAACTACAATTATTTTAAATACGACCACATCAACCAAAGCAGGCGCCAGCCCGGTTCGTTGTTTAAGGCATTTGTGTATGCAGCGGCATTCGACCAGGGGTATGGCCCGTGCGATAAATTTACCGATCACCCTGTTTCGATTAAATATACTGAAAATGGGGTGGAAAAAGAATGGTCGCCCCGCAATGTGGATCGCAGCCATGCCGGTGAAATGACATTGAAATTTGCATTTGCCCGTTCCGTAAATTCTATTGCAGTTCAGCTTGCGCAAAAAGTAGGCTGGCAAAAGGTAATTGAATATGCGCATAAACTCGGGGTTGAATCGGAACTGGCAAATGTGCCTTCCATATGCCTGGGCTCAAGCGATGTTACCCTCGAGGAAATGGTAAATGCTTACTGCACCTTTGTTAATGAAGGCAACCTGGTGAAACCCTTGTTGGTAACGCGTATTGAAGATAGAAACGGCAAGGTGATTTATGAGGCAGTTCCACAGAAAAAACCGGTGCTGAGTGCCGAAACGGCTTTCCTGATGAGCATTATGCTTCGCTCAGGACTCACCGAACCGGGCGGAACCACACAGGGATTGTTTGAGTACGATATCTTCAGGTTTGGTACCGAATTCGGGGGCAAAACCGGAACGTCCTCCGATTATACCGACGGCTGGTTTGTGGGCGTTACACCGGGTCTGGTTGCCGGTTGCTGGGTGGGTAACGACGACAGGTCGATCCATTTCAAATCGTCGCACATCGGCGAAGGTTTGCGTACTGCTCAACCCGTCTACGGAAGGTTTATGGCAAAAGTGCTTAAAGATGAAAGCCTGAAGAACTACAGGCAGAAATTCCCGAAGCCTGCCATTAAAATCAGTAAATCGTACGATTGCCATACCATACTTCCGAAAGCCGATTCACTTACCTCAGTTGCGGATTCGATACCCGAGGAATAAAACTTGCCGGGTGAAACTATAATCCTTTACTTTTGTTTAAATAATTTCTTAATCTCTTAACTTTTTCACGAATGCAAATCACAAAAAACAAAGTTGTTTCACTCAGTTATATCCTGAAACGCGACAACGCCCAGGGCGAAATTATCGAAGAAACCAGGGCCGGCGATCCATTGGTATTTCTTTACGGAATAGGCCAGATGCTTCCCAAATTTGAAGAACACCTCAGCACCCTCAAAACCGGTGATGATTTTGAATTTACCCTCAGCAGCGACGAGGCATACGGCGAAATGGACCAGGACGCCATTATCGACCTTGATAAAAGCATATTTATGGTTGATGGAAAAATTGATGACGAGATGCTTGCTATAGGTAATGTAATCCCAATGCGCGACGACCAGGGCCATATGCTGCAGGGAACTGTGGTAAATGTAACCAATGATTCAGTTCGCATGGATTTTAACCACCCCATGGCCGGGAACACACTGCATTTCACAGGTAATGTGATTGAAGTGCGCGATGCTACCGCCGAAGAAATAAGCCACGGCCACGCCCATGGCGCCGGTGGTCACCATCACTAACAGATCACCACACTTCGTTTTCAAACTGCTTTTTCTGAAGCAGCAACATAATCCCGGTATATGCCTGTAAAGTGTACCGGGATTTTTTCTGCCTTGCCATTAAAACAATAAGTGCATTTTTGCCTTTTCGCGCCAGCCGGCGTCGTATTTGTTTTCAACAAAAAATACCAGCAGATCGGCATCGTATTTTGAATCAGCAAACCAGATCGTTTTTTTTGCATCATATTTATTGGCACAAAAATACCACAGGCCTTTATTCCCATCGGCATCGTAAGCGTTACTCACCTTATAAACCAGCAAATCGGCATCGTAACGGTTTTCGACCACAAAAACCTTAATGGCTGCATCGTAGCGGTTGTTGCAGCTGAAAACTTTCTGTGCTTTTACGGAAGGTAGGCCTCCAAATATAAGTACTAAAATGGTGCAAATGCTGATGAGCCGTTTCATGATTCAGTAGTTTGTAACAAAGGTAATAAAACCTGATCTCAGGAACATGGACACAGTACTATCTCCGGCGTTGATCCTCAAAATTATTTTACCTGAATTTAACAACCCTAGAATTTTAGGTAGAAATCGCGGGTAAGCTCTTTGTATAGAGTGCTGTAAGTATTGCGGCTGCTGTAAATGCAAAATTCATTTTCGGAAATGGCAGTTTGTGGGGTGGGGCAGAAGGAAAGTAATGCCCTGTGCGGTTCCCGATCGGGGTAGCTGCGCACCAGCGTGCGATGGGAGAGGTGTAAGTTGCAGCCTGCTGCCACAGCGAGCCAGTTGTCGGCATCTGCAGCCGGAAGGATAAAAGCAGCCTTCCCATTTTCATTCAACAGCTGGCTTGTAATGCAGAGCAATTCATTTACCGGCAGGCTGTCGTTGTGGCGGGCTGTATTGCGGGCCGCGTCGGGGGCTTTCAGCGAATTGGTAAAAAAAGGTGGGTTGCAGATTACCAGGCTGTAACATGCTGTTTTGCCCGTAGTGAAAAGTTGCAGGGATGTATTAATTATTTCAATGCTATTGTGCCACGGACTCAGGTTCGCGTTTAGGACAGCTATTGCAGCAGCTTCATTGTCAATTTCGACAGCATCAACGGGCACGCCCGGGTTTCGCTGGGCCATCATCAATGCCAGTATGCCGGAGCCTGTACCAATATCAAGTATCCTTGTTTCGGTGCTGCAAGGTGCCCAGGCTCCCAGCAAAACGGCATCGGTACCAATTTTCATTGCTGCCATGCTGTCGTCGATGCTGAATTTCTTAAAATGGAACATGAAAAGTTATAGATACAGTTCTATCAGTCCTTCGGGCGCTTCGATATGGATGGTTTTCTTTTTGCGATCCACCTGGGTGATAATTTCTTCAACCGCCGGGACCAGGATTTCCTTGCCGTTAAAATCGATCGCCAGCAGCGATTGCTGAGGCAAATCGAGAACGTGGCTCACCGTACCGATTAGGCCGTAGGTGGCATCAACCACGCTGAACCCGTCAATATCGTACGAATCCAACTGAGCCCTTTTGGGTTTGGGCAACAGGTTACGTGGAATAAATGCAGCGCAACCTGCAAGTTGTAAAGCATCGTCAGCATCGTTCACATCCAGGAATTTAACCAGCACTTGTCCTTTCGACTTAGGCTGGATAATCTCAATAAAAAAAGGAACCAGGTTCTCATTGATTTTGAGAAATACTGATTCCAGTTTTTTTATTTGAGTAAATATTTCGGTATCAACCTGAAATATTAACTCACCTTTTGAACCGAATGTTCTGACGATCTTTCCCAATTGGAAAAGTTCATCTTGTTTCATAAGGCTATTAAGCGTTTTCTTCGGTTGCGGCAGCTTCGGGTGCAGCTTCTTCAGCAGCAGCTTCTTCAGCAACTTCTTCAGCTTCTTCGGTAGTTCCGGCTGCAGCTTTTGCTTCGGCGGCTAATTTTTTAGCTAATGCATCAGCTTTAGCCTGGTTAACTTTCATTTCAGCCTCAAGACGTTTTTTGTCTTCAGTTTTTGCTTTCTGGCTGATGTCTTTTTTAGCGCCTTCAATTTTGGCAGCTTTCGTGGTTTTCCACTCTTCGAATTTAGCCTGTGCCTGTTCTTCGGTCATTGCACCTTTTGCAACACCTTTCAGCAGGTGATACATGTAAGCTACACCGGTATAGCGGAGAATAGCTTCAACAGTTTCTGTTGGCTGAGCTCCTGTTTTTACCCAATACAGGGCGCGGTCAAAATCAAGCTGAATATCAGCTGGTCTTGTAATAGGATTGTAAACACCGATTTTTTCAATAAAACGTCCGTCACGTGGTGCACGACCATCAGCAATCACGATATGGAAATAGGCCTGGCCTTTTTTACCAAATCGCTGTAATCTCATCTTTGTTGCCATGAAATTTGAATTTGTTAATTGATTAATAATAAAGCGCTGTTTGGTAATTAGTTACAATTATCAGTACGCTTTTGTTTTGAGGGTGCAAATGTATGATATTATTTTTGATTCTCAAAGCATTACAGTTCAGAATTCTGAAAAAAGTTTATAATGGATTGCCGGGAACAATATGATGACGGCTCGGATGACGGTGAAGTTTGTAATATCTTTTCACTCCCGGCGAAAGCGTAAGGATAAGCATAATAACGCCCAGCATGCCAAAAGCACCCTGTATGGCCGATCCGGTTTTGAGGATCATAACTTGTATATTGATCCAGCTGATCAGTATAATGGAGGCATAAAGTGTATACGTCCAGGCCCAGTGATATCCTTTATAAATATTTAATTTGCTGATTAATGGCCAGTTGGGCTTAAAAATTAATGGGAAAATCAGGAACAGGGGGAAAAAACCCAGCAGCAGGAATAAAATTATCCCGGGGATCATATAGTTTTGAAAACTTGTACCCTCAAGCATGGTTATCGGTAATTTGATGCTTTCTCCCGAGGGATCTCTCATCAGGTTTATTCCTCCGTACAGCGCCCCGATAGCTTCGAACGTAACTGCAATAATCAGGATGTAGATTTCAATAGTTTTACTGCGTGGTTTCATGTAATCAAGCGTTTTGTTTCTGAACGAGTTGTGATTTTTCTCTTGTCAATTTCTGATTTGTATGCACCAAATATAAAATGCTGTATATCAGTTGTAAAGTTCGGTTTATACTGGCGAATCTGTATTAATCAGTCAGAAAAAGTTGATCCTCAGCCCCAGGTCAACCTTGCCTGCCAGGGCTTTTCTCATGACCTGGTATTGATGTTTTTTACACAAATTGTCTATGTTTTTTTAACAAAGCTAAAATTTTTCTTTTAATACAGCCATCATGCAGCGTATTTTTTAAATATGTGTATCATCTTCATGCTTTCAACCTGGTTTTTTAATATGGCCAGTCGTATTGCATTTTCCATTTTTTTTTATTTCAAATTACCAGATTTTAGCTTTAACAAACAATCAAAAATTTGCTGCGTTAAATAAATGGCATTGCTGACCCGAAGTGTGGCAACTCTGCCTGCGAAAAGAGGTTATGGCTAGGTATGGCCTGAACTTCAATTTATTAACTTTTTTATCATCAGTTGCTGATAATTTATTAACATGTACCTGCAGGCTGTGTGAAAACAGGTATCTTAGCGGTTTCCATTTCAAAATGGTAAAAAACTGATAATCAATTATTACATGCCTCAATTTAGTCATCTTCACGTACACTCCCAATATTCATTACTCGATGGCGCTGCCGAAATACCAGCCATGTTTCAAAAGGCGGTTGGCGATAAAATGCCTGGTATTGCGCTCACCGATCATGGTAATATGTTCGGTGCCTTTCAATTTATAGCCGAAGCAGAAAAAGTAAATGGCAAACACGCATCGCCCATTATCAAACCCATTGTGGGATGCGAATTTTACCTGGTTGAGGATCGCCATCGGAAAAAATTCGGTGGGGGCGAAAAAGACTTACGCTATCACCAGCTGCTGCTGGCAAAAAATGCAACTGGTTACCGGAACCTCGTGAAACTGGCATCGCTCGGCTACATTCAGGGTATGTATGGCAAATATCCCCGCATCGACAAGGAATTGTTGCTGCAGTACCACGAAGGACTTATAGCTACCACCTGCTGCCTGGCGGCCGAGGTTCCGCGCACTATTTCCCGCAAGGGTGAAGCCGAAGGCGAAAAAGTTTTTAAATGGTGGCTCGATATCTTTGGTGAAGATTATTATGTTGAACTTCAGCGTCACGATATCCCGGAACAAAACGAAGTAAACCTGGTTTTACAGCGTTTCGCGGCCAAGTACAATGTAAAAATGATTGCCAGCAACGACTCTCATTATGTTGAGCAATCCGATTTTAATGCACACGATATCCTGCTTTGTGTAAATACCGGCGAAAAGCAGAGCACTCCTACCTTTCGCGAATATGGTGACGACGATACCGTAGCCAAGGGCCGACGTTTTTCATTTTACAACGACCAGTTCTTTTTTAAATCGACAGAGCAGATGAGCCGGCTTTTTGCTGATTTGCCTGCTGCTATTGATAATACCAACGAAATTGTTGATAAGGTTGAGATACTTCAGCTGAAACGCGACATACTTTTACCTAACTTCCCGGTTCCGGTTGAATTTCAAACACATACGCATTCGCTGTTTCTCGAAAGGAAAGACGGGCACGGGAAAAAAGAAATTACCGCCGATGTGCGCAACCAGTGGGAATTCCTGAAACACCTCACTTACATCGGGGCCCAGGTTCGCTACGGGGAAGTTTCGCCACAGATTCGGGAACGAATCGACTTTGAGCTGCAAACCATACACGACATGGGTTTTGCCGGTTACTTCCTGATAGTAAGCGACTTTATAAAAGCCGGCCGCGATATGGGGGTTTATATCGGTGCCGGCCGTGGATCGGCAGCCGGAAGCGTGGTTGCCTATTGCACAGGCATCACCAACATCGACCCCATTAAATATAACCTGCTGTTCGAGCGTTTCCTGAATCCTGAGCGTATCAGCATGCCTGATATCGATACTGATTTCGACGACCAGGGAAGGCAGCGCGTTATCGATTACGTAGTTCAAAAATACGGCCAGAACCAGGTTGCCCAGATTGTAACTTACGGCACCATGGCAGCCAAGAGCAGTATTAAGGATGTGGCACGTGTTCTCGACCTCGACCTGAGCATCAGTAATTATCTCACAAAACTGGTTCCGGATAAACCCGGGATCAAACTCAAGCGGGTGTTAACGGCACCGCTTACCGCAAAAGACGGGGCCAAATCACTGGAGGAAAAGGAAGACCTTCGATCCGAGGATATGGACAACGTTAGGAAAATCAGGGAGATATATAATTTTGAGGGTGCTGATGAATTGATGAAGCTGCAGAAAAAAGTACTGCAGGAAGCTGAAAAGCTTGAAGGTTCGGTTCGCGGTACCGGTATTCATGCTGCTGGCATTATTATTGCGCCTACCGATCTTACTGACCTGATCCCCGTTTGTGTAGCAAAGGATTCGCCACTTTGGGTAACA
>CALCJE010000256.1 GCA_937965665.1 uncultured Bacteroidales bacterium | reverse complement strand
GACGGCATACGAGATGCCTAAGTGACTGGAGTTCAGACGTGGCTCTTCCGATCTCATGCGGATGGGCTTTGCTGCTGCGTTGTTCGCCAAAAAACACCAGGTACAGCAGCCTGAACATATAAAAACAGGTAATCAGGGCGCCACCCAGTGCCAGCACATAAAGTATGATGCTGTGCTCGAAAGCTTTGGATAAGATAAGGTCCTTGCTGAAAAATCCCGAAAAAGGAGGTATTCCGCTTATGGCCAGTGTGGCTGCCAGAAAAGTAAAATAAGTTATAGGCATCTTTTTACGTAATCCTCCCATTTTACGGATATCCTGTTCGCCACCCATGGCATGTATTACACTGCCGGCTCCGAGGAATAACAGTGCTTTAAAAAAGGCATGGGTAGTAACATGAAACACGCCTGCCGAGTATGCACCCAGCCCGAGCGCCAGGAACATATAACCCAACTGCGACACGGTTGAATATGCCAGCACTTTCTTGATATCATTCTGTTTAAGCCCGATGATGGCAGCTATAATTGCTGTCGCAAGCCCGATAACGATGATGATATTGAGTGTAACAGGAGCCAGGTTGTACAGTATGCTCGAACGTGCAATCATGTAAATGCCGGCTGTAACCATGGTGGCAGCATGTATGAGTGCCGACACAGGTGTTGGTCCTGCCATGGCATCGGGAAGCCAGGTAAAAAGCGGTATCTGTGCACTTTTGCCTACGGCCCCAACCAGCAGCAGAATGGTGATGAGCGTTATTACAGGTGTTCCGGCTGGGAAACCACCAGCCTGTGCAAAAATGTCGGCGAATGTAACCGATTTAAAAGTAAAAAAAAGCAATATTATGCCGAGTATAAAACCCAGGTCGCCGATACGATTCATTACAAATGCCTTGCGGGCTGCATAATTGTATGCAGGGTTTTTAAACCAGAAACCGATTAGCAGGTAGGAACACAATCCAACACCTTCCCAGCCGATAAATAATACCAGGTAGTTGGCGCCCATTACCAGCAGCAGCATACTGAAAGTGAACAGGTTCATCTGGGCGAAAAAAGAGTTTACCCGTTCGTCGTCGTGCATGTACCCAATGGAGTAAATGTGTATCAATGCCCCGACCCCGGTAACAATCAGCATCATGGTAAGCGACAAATGATCAATCAGTAAGGCAAAAGGTATTTGCATGCCGGCGATGGAAATCCAGTTGAACAGGGTTACGGTTACCGAGGTGATTCCCGATGACCTGAGTGAGAAGAATAAAATCAATGAAACCACGAACGAGAGCGCTACCATACTGCTGGCAATAATTCCCGCCTGGTTGTGTTTTAATCGCTTATTTGCCAGCCCGGTTACCAGGAAACCAAGCAACGGTAAGGCAGGTACAAGCCATGCGAAATTTATAAACGGAACTGACGCTACCATTTCAATCGGTTCAAGAGGTTAATATCTACTGATTCAACATTACGTTTCATCATCACAACAATGGACAGGCCCACAGCCACTTCGGCAGCAGCCACAATCATGATGAAAAACACGAATACCTGCCCCGCCGGATCAGAGTGATACGCCGAAAAAGCGGTAAGCAACAGGTTCACCGAATTAAACATCAGTTCGAGGCACATCAGAATGGCTATGATATTTCGCCTGAAGAGTATGCCCATTACACCAATACTGAACAGTGTTACGCTCAGTACGATGTAATACTCCAAAGGAATTATTTGTATGGCGGAGGTTATCTGGTTCATCTGTTTATTTAATGTCTGATTTCTTAGTCAAAAGTTTTGGAAAACACTTCCGGGATTTATTTTTTAATGCAGTTGCTTATATGTCAGTTTATTGTAATGCTGAAATCATTACTCAGCTTCGTTCGGATGGTCTTTTTTACCAAACATCACAGCGCCAACCATAGCCGAAAGAAACAGTACCGACGATAATTCGAATGGCAGCAGGAACTCGTGGAATAAGGTTTTGCCCACGTTGGCCACCAGCCCGATTTCACTGGTAAACGGGTAGCGTGCATGAATTTCGAAAGTTTGCCTGGTGGCAGCCAGCAATACCAGGAAAAAGATACCTCCTGTAATTACAGCCATAATACGGGTGAGTCTCGATTTCTGCGGAATGATGGCTTTGTTCAGGTTCAGCAGCATAATTACAAACAGGAACAAAACCATGATAGCTCCTGTGTACACAATAATGTGCACTACTGCCAGGAACTGTGCATTAAGCAGGATGTAATGCCCGGCCATGGCTATAAAGCAGATAATCAGGAAAATTACATTGTTGATCGGGCTTTTTGAAAATACCACGAACAATGCGCTGATCACCATAATGGCCGAAAGCATGAAAAAAAGAAATATCATTTTCTGTGAGTTTATTGTAGTAGTTAGCCTGTGTCTATTTGTTGTGTGCGTACTTTTTATTTTCCTTAAATTTTCGCACTGCGTCTGTTTGCCTTGCCGAAATATCGATGCGTTTTTCAGGATCAAGAGGCTCTACAAGGATATCTTTCCCGTAAACAAAAGGTTGCCTTTTATACTGCGACGATACTATACGGTCAGTAAGAAAGATGGCTTCTTTGGGGCAGGCATCTTCGCAATCGCCGCAAAATATGCATCGCAGCATGTTGATTTCGTAAACGGCAGCGTACTTTTCCTCGCGGTACAGGTGTTCTTCACCGGGTTTACGTTCGGCTGATATCATGGTTATGGCTTCGGCCGGGCAGGCTACGGCGCACAAACCACATGCAGTACAGCGTTCGCGGCCCAGTTCGTCGCGTTTCAGCACATGCTGCCCGCGGTATACCTTGCTGAATTCGCGTGTTTGCTCAGGATAGCTGATGGTCGATTTTTTACGGAAAAAATGCGACAAGGTTATGGACATGCCACGCAGGATGGCAGGAAGATATATCTTTTCGAGAAAAGTCATTTTTTTGTCCGAAACCACTTTCGACCTGTTGGTTAAATTTTGCATGGTGTATCGGTTAAAACAATTCGTTAAGGTAGTAAAAAACTCCGGTTGCCAGTATGTTGAAAATAGCCAGTGGTATCAATCCTTTCCATCCCAGGTTCATAAGCTGGTCGTAACGGAAACGGGGCAGGGTCCAACGTATCCACATGAAAAGAAAGATCATGAATAATATTTTCATGAAGAAAAAGGCAGTTCCCAGCAGGGTTACCGCATTGGGCGAAAGGCCAAGCTGGTGAATAAACGGCATGTTGTAACCGCCCAGGTAAAGTGTAGCAATTACAGCCGACGAAATGAACATATTAATATACTCGGCAAAAAGGTAAAATCCCAGTTTCATCGAGCTATATTCAGTATGGTAGCCTCCAACCAGCTCAGTTTCGCACTCGGGCAGGTCGAACGGGGCGCGGTTTGTTTCTGCAAAAGCACAGGTTAAAAATAGCAGGAACCCCAGTGGCTGGTAAAAGATATTCCAGTGCATGCCGTGTTGCTGTTGCACTATTTCGTGCAGACTTAGCGAACCGGTGGTTATCACAAGGGCTACAATTGACAAACCCATGGCCAGTTCGTAGCTGATCATCTGCGAGGCAGCCCGAATGGATCCGTAAAGGGCATATTTGTTATTGGATGCCCACCCGCCAATCATGATACCATACACTCCAATGGATACCATGGCAAAAACGTAGAGTATCCCGATATTCAGATCGGCGATCTGCATCGAAAACTCGCGCCCGCCAATGGTAAGGGTACCGCCCCAGGGAATAACCACGCCGGTAAGCAAGGCGGTGGTCATGGCAATGGAAGGCCCAAGGATAAACAGGATCCGGTTAGCCGAAAGGGGTATAATTTCTTCCTTCATAAACATTTTAACCCCATCGGCAAGGGGTTGCAACAGCCCGAAAGGTCCGGCCCTGTTGGGCCCGCGGCGGTCCTGCATAAAGGCAGCCACCTTGCGTTCACCATAGGTTGAATACATAGCCACCAAAAGTGTAACCAGCAGAATGATGAAGAGAAAAATGGTTTTATAAATGTACAATGTCCAATCCATGCGAACTTGTTAGGATTTTAATGATGAATGTGCTGTTTTTCAAGATTCATTACCACAGTTTATGCTATTCCGGTTTTTGAGGTTCGTCACCGGTAGGTTTAAGGTTTTGATAGTGATTCTGCGAGATTACCGAATTACGTTTAATGTTCCGGGGGCCTTCGATTACCCAATCACTGACTTTCTTTTTATGAAAGCGGCATTCGTTGCAAATAAATTCTTCCAGTTCACCGTAAGTGTCCTTTCGACCTGTAACGCGCAGGATTTCTTCGCCTTTGAGCCAAACAACCGTTTTGCCGCTGCAGGTATTGCAGTCGCGGTGTGCATCCATGGGTTTGGTGAACCATACCCGACTTTTGAACCTGAAAGTACGATCGGTTAAAGCACCTACCGGGCAAACATCAATCATATTGCCCGAAAAATCGTTGTCGACCGCATTTAAAATATAAGTGCTTATTTCGGAATGATCGCCACGATTCAAAACTCCGTGAACCCGTTTATCGGTAAGCTGGTCGGCTACTTTTACGCAACGGTAACACAAGATACAGCGATTCATATTCAGTTTAATAAGTTCGCCGATATCAATAGGTTCAAATGTTCTGCGTTCTTCAATGGTATTGGTTTCTTCGAGGCCATGTTCGTACGAAAGGTCCTGAAGATGACATTCACCGGCCTGGTCGCATACAGGGCAATCGAGCGGGTGGTTCAGCAGCAGGAACTCGGTGATTGCGCGCCTGTTTTCCATCACCTCGGGTGAAGTGGTGTTTAGAACCACCATGCCATCCTGAACGGCAGTACGACATGAAGGTACCAGTTTTGGCATGGGGCGTGTATCCTTTGCCGACGACTGGCTTATTTTTACCA
Source organism: uncultured Bacteroidales bacterium (assembly GCA_937965665.1). GTDB lineage: Bacteria > Bacteroidota > Bacteroidia > Bacteroidales > UBA4417 > UBA4417. Next base: position 6,046 of record CALCJE010000256.1, on the reverse strand, counting down.
GGCACGAACGGCAGTAGCCACCGCTACCTTCCAGTTTCGAATAATAGCACATAGCAGGCGGCACCACGCTTCCGCCGATTTTGCGTGCGGCATTCAGTATGGTAGTTCCGGGTTCAACTTCAACCTCTATATTATCGATGGTTACCTTTAAAAGGGACATTTCTGTAATTTTACGTGTTCTTCAAATTCTTCGCGGAAATGCAGTATTGCACTGGCAACCGGCCAGGCAGAGGCATCGCCGAGCGGGCAAATGGTGTTTCCGTCAATATGTTTAGCAATATTGGACAGTAAGTCGATGTCTTTCATCGTACCACGGCCATCTTCAATCCGAGCGAGTATTTTTTCCATCCAGCCGGTGCCTTCGCGGCAGGGGCTGCACTGACCGCACGACTCGTGGCGGTAAAACCTCGAAAAAGTCAGCAGGTTTTTTACGATGCATGTTTTTTCGTCCATCACAATAAACCCACCTGAACCAAGCATGGTCCCGGTTTTGAATCCGCCTTCGGCCAGTGATTCGTAACTCATCAGCCTGGGCTCGCCGGCAGCGGTTTTCAGTATCAGGTGAGCAGGCAAAATGGGAACTGACGATCCCCCGGCTACTACAGCTTTCAGTTTGTTTCCGTTGCGTATGCCGCCGCAGTATTCATCGCTGTATATAAATTCTTCAACCGGCAGGCCCAGTTCAATTTCGTAAATTCCGGGTTTGTTAATATGCCCGCAGGCCGAAATAAGTTTTGTCCCTTTGCTGTTTCCAATGCCAATGGCGGCATAAGCATCACCACCATTATTGATAATCCAGGGCAGGGAGGCAATGGTTTCTACATTATTGACCACGGTTGGGCAGCCGTAAAGTCCGAAAATAGCAGGAAAAGGAGGCTTGATACGCGGGTTGCCCCGTTTGCCTTCGAGGGATTCGAGCAAAGCAGTCTCTTCACCACAAATGTATGCACCGGCCCCCGGGTGGCAATACAGGTTCAGCGAATACCCGCTTCCCATGATGTTTTCGCCCAGGAAACCATTCCGGTAGGCTTCATCAATGGCTTTTTCGAGGCCCCGGAGCACATAAAAAAGTTCGCCGCGGATATAAATGTACGATGTACTGGCACCCAGGGCATAGGAGCCCAGTATCATTCCTTCTATCAACTGGTGCGGGTTCAGGAAACCGATATGCCGGTCCTTGAAGGTGCCAGGTTCGCTTTCGTCGAAATTGCACACCAGGTAACGTGGGTTTTGGCTTTTCTTATCAACAAATCCCCACTTCATTCCCGTCGGGAATCCGGCGCCACCACGGCCACGCATGCCTGACTTGGTAACTTCCTGGGTAACCTGGTCGGGGCTGAGGTTCTTCAGCGCTTTTTCAACAGCGGTATACCCGCCCAATTTCCTGTATACCTCATAACTGGCCAGGCCGGGCACATCAATATTTTCGAGAAGTATCTTTCTGGCCATGGTTACAGGTATGGATTAGTATGCGAGATTTTATTTTCGGCAGTCCATTTTTCAAGCAGTTCGTCGGCTTTGGTGGTGTTCAGGTTTTCGTGGTATTCAGTTCCAACCTGAATAACCGGCGCATTTCCGCAGGCTGCCAGGCATTCCACGGTTTTCAGCGTAAAACGTCCGTCGGGTGTGGTTTCGCCTGCTTTTATACCAAGTCTTTTTTCGAAATGGGCAAGTATTTCTTCGGCGCCGTTCAGCCAGCAGGGACCTGTCTGGCAAACTTCTATCACGCAGTTTCCAACCGGTTGCAGGTTAAACATGCTGTAAAAAGTGGCCACTTCATAAACTTCTATAGGTTGTATTTCTAAAAGCGATGCCACGTAATCCATTATTTCGGAACTCAGCCACCCGTTGTTTTCTGCCTGCGCAATATGCAGTACCGGCAGCAGGGCTGATTTTTGCCTTCCTTCGGGGTAGCGCTTTTTGATCTTGTTCACCAGATCCAGTAATTCGCTGTTAAATTCAGTTATTCCAGGCTTTTGTTGCATTATGATGATTCAATTTTTTTTTATTTTAACGATTCTCAATACAAAGTCTTTATTCGCGCAATCCGCAATCCCCAATCCCTGCCTGCTGACACAGTCAGGCAGGCGCAATCCGACATTCGACATCCGACATCCGACATTATCAAGCATCCAGTTCTCCCGCTATTACATTCATCGAGCTCATGGTTAATATGGCATCACTCAGCATGGCTCCTTTTACCATTTCGGGATAGGCCTGGTAATAAATAAAACAAGGCCGGCGGAAATGCAACCTCGAGGCGGTACGTCCGCCATCGCTTACCAGGTAAAAGCCCAGTTCGCCGTTTGCTGCTTCAATACTGTGATATACTTCACCTGCCGGGATATCAGTTTCGCCCATCACAATTTTAAAATGCCAGATCAGCGCTTCCATATTGTTGTAAACTTTTTCCTTGGGCGGAAGCACAAAGCGCGGATCTTTCGCGAAATAGGTTTCCTTGTCGTCCATAGCATCGAGTTTGGCGATGGCCTGCTCTATAATCCGGAGGCTTTGCCACATTTCTTCCTGTCGAACCATGAAACGGTCGTAGGTATCTCCATTCTGGCCGACAGGCACTACGAAATCAAATTCTTCGTACGAGCAGTATGGATTTATCACCCTCACGTCGTAATCAACGCCGCAGGCACGCAGGTTAGGGCCTGTAAATCCGTAGGCCAGCGCACGATCGGCAGGGAAGGCGCCCACGTTAATGGTACGATCCATAAAAATGCGGTTTCGTACCAGCAGGGTTTCAAATTCCTTGAGCTTTGCAGGAAATGTTTTCAGGAAATGGTGAATTTTTTCCCATGCTTTCGGACTGAAATTCCGTTCGAAGCCGCCAATACGGCCCATGTTGGTGGTGAGGCGGGCGCCGCAGATTTCCTCGTATATTTCGTAAATATATTCCCGGTCCTGGAAAATGTAGGTAAAACCGGTGAGTGCGCCGCTGTCGACCCCGATTACACTATTACAGATAATATGATCGGCAATACGTGCCAATTCCATAATTACGATACGCAGGTAATCCACCCGTTTTGGAGTTTCTATGCCCAGCAGTTTTTCTACAGTCATATGCCAGCCCATATTATTGAGCGGTGATGAGCAGTAGTTGAGGCGGTCGGTGAGAGGCGTAACCTGGTAAAAAGGGCGTCGCTCGGCAATCTTCTCGAAAGCCCTGTGGATATAACCAATGGTTTGCTCAGTGCTTACAATAAATTCTCCGTCCATGAGCATCACGTTCTGGAAAACGCCATGCGTAGCAGGATGTGTCGGACCAACATTCAGCGTATTATATTCCTTGGGCTCCGGTGTATGTACCAGGTCTCTTTCCCAATAGTCGGTTTCCAGTTCTTTTGCCATGTATGTTTTTAGAAATCGCTTTTAAAATTATGGTTAAAATCTTTCATTCCATGTTTGCCTCTCGCTTTGTTGCAATTCAGAACCCGAAATTATTCGTTGTCTGTAAAACACAATTGCGTGGCAACACCCTGCTTTTTTATTGGTTCGCTATCGGCCAAACATACTGTCATCCTTGTCCTCACGGGTTTGGTCTTCGAGCGGGAAATCCTTCCTTAACGGGAAATCAGTCATTTCATCCACGTTTAATATTCGTTGTAGATTCGGGTGATCGCCGAACTGAATACCAAAGAAATCATAGGTTTCACGCTCCATCCAGTTGGCTGCCGGCCATAGGGTGGTGGCACTCGGAAAAGTAGGATCGCTGATGTGAGTGGCGGTTTTAATGCGAATGCGATGGTTGTTCACAAAGCTATGCAAGTGATATACCACACCGAGTTGGCTTGTTTCGGGATAATGCATTCCGCAAAGGGTGGTGAGAAAGTTAAACTGCAGGTCTTTGTCGTCGCGCAGGAATTGCAGGCAATGGCGTATAACTTCTTTTTTAACGCTGATACAAAGCATATCAGCCAGCATTTCATGCTTTTCGATTGCTTCATTAAACTGCCCCTTGAGTTTATCAACAACCAGCCGGTTTCTTTCAGGGTCTATCTGGTACACGAATGAGTATTTAAATAGTTCAGGGTTTGTATTTTGCTATTACGGCAACTGAGCAGGCTGACCCGGTTGTCTTGTCTGATTTTATTCCATGTTATATTTTTTCATCAGGTCTTCGTATTCTTTCGAATTGCGACGCCTGAGTGATTCGTTCCCAACCAGGTCCTGAATTTTAAGTATCCCGTCAATAATCTGTTCAGGTCTTGGAGGACATCCCGGCACATACACATCAACAGGTATAACACGGTCAATTCCCTGTAATACGCTGTAGGTATCGAATATACCGCCACTGGCGGCACAGGCGCCGACTGCAATAACCCATTTGGGCTCTGCCATCTGTATGTAAATTTCACGCAGCACAGGGCCCATTTTTTTAGCCACAGTTCCCATTACCATCAGCAGGTCGCTTTGCCTGGGCGAAAAGCTAAGCCTCTCGGAACCAAAACGAGCCAGGTCGTAATGCGCAGCCATGGTAGCCATAAATTCAATGCCACAACAAGAGGTAGCAAATGGTAACGGCCATAATGAATTCTTACGGGCAAGGCCTACGGCTTTTTCTATGGAAGTGGCAAAAAATCCCTGTCCTGAAATTCCTTCAGGAGCTTCGGCAATAGTAGGCGCTATAATAGGGTTAAGTTTTTCAGACATGATTCAGCGTATTTTCAGCAGGTATTATTTCTTGTCCCATTTTAAAGCGCCTTTCATGATAATGTAAATGAAACCGGCCAATACCAGCATCATAAACAAAAACATCTCGAGGAAACCATCTGATCCCAAAGCTTTGAAATTTACAGCCCAGGGGTACATAAAAATAACTTCAACATCAAAAAGAACGAAAAGAATGGCGATGAGAAAATATTTTACTGAAAATGGGCTGCGGGCATTGCCCATACCCTCTATTCCGCATTCAAAATTTTCGAGTTTGGCTTTCGACGAGCGTTTTGGTCCCAGTAAATGGGTAAAAACCATGGTGGTAATTACGAAGCCGAGAACTACGAGCGACTGTATTAAAATAGGAATGTAATCTTGAGGCATAATGTTGTCTGCTGTATTGTGAAATCATTAACGAATCATTAAGCAAATTGTTTGTAAATCTATGAAATTTATTGACAAAGTTTTAAATTCCTCTTTCCAATTTCGATGAATTTTCAGATAATTTCGTGTTGCGGTGCGCTGAAAGCTTATAGACGGAAGTCAGATGACCGAAGTCCCCTGCCTGACTGCGTCAGCAGGCAGGGAAGACAGAAGGTAGGCGCAATCCCCATCGCCCCGTAGCCCCTCAAAGCGTTAAAAGAGTATTTATAAACAGACGTTGGATGAACACTGCTTCAGTTTCAATTTTTCGACCCATATGGTAAAAGTTTCAAAAATATACAATTGATCAATGTTTGAATATGATTTACTTGTATTTTTGTTTGTTCATCAGCCATCCATGTGCATGTGCTGAAATATCGAAAAAATTCAAAAATCAAATAAATAGCATTATGAATAAAAATCGTAAAACTAAAAAACGTGGTTTTAAACTAAGTTTCTCTTTGTTGGTAATTCCGATTGCCCTGGCATTGGCAACTGCTGTTTACTATTTTATCATGGGTAATCCTTCCAATTTCCAGGGTAACGATTCGGCTAATTCGCCCTTGCCCGGTAATATCTACGGAATTATTTACAAAGGTGGTTTTATAGTTCCCATCCTTATGACATTGCTGCTGATGGTTATCACTTTCGTGATTGAGCGGTTTATGGCCATCAGCAAGGCAACAGGCACCGGCGATGTGGTCGATTTTGTGCAGGTTGTTAAAACTGACCTGCAGAACAACGACCTGGATTCGGCCATGATGGAATGCGATGAACAAAAAGGCTCAGTAGCCAATGTGATCCGCTCGGTGCTCATAAAATACCGCATGCTCGAAAAAGACAATACCCTGGCCAAAGATCAGAAACTGGCTGCCTTGCAGGCTGAAGTTGAAGAGTCGACTTCGCTCGAATTACCGGCCCTCGAAGAAAACCTGGTAGTGTTGGCAACCATTACTTC
>CALCJE010000255.1 GCA_937965665.1 uncultured Bacteroidales bacterium | reverse complement strand
TTCCGGCTGTACCACCGATTTCCCCCGAAGGTTGGCATTTTCGGTTAACACGCCTTTAATCCTGTAATTGTTAATATCAACGCCGGCACTATCCGTATCGGCCGGGGCAATTTCATTTTCGTAAACGGCGACAAACCGCTTCCGCTTGATTTTCACCTCGGGGTTGGCTTTCCGGAGTGCCTCTGCTTCTTTTTCCTTTGCCTCTTTAGCTTCGAGTGCGAGCATGTATTTCGACTGCTCGAGGTTATTCAGCGGAGTAACCCTGCCTTCGGGGATGGTACCGCTGTAGATATGAAACCTGTCTTTTTCAAAAACTACTTCAGCGGTTTTACGACCGGTATAACTAACATCCTGTGAGAGCACTGAGCGTGGATAATTGGTAAGAGGGAATGTTTGGGTATAATAGCGGTAGTGCACCGTTGTGTCGACGTATGCCACGGTGCTGTCGAATGTGGCAGCATACCGGTTATAAACGCCATTGGCATCGCTCAGGTACGAGAAATAGCCCGGACTGTAAGGCGTTGGCTGAATTTCGTTGGCCAGGCGTGTATTTGTAACCCTTTTCACCAGGTTACTTCCCGAGCCAAGTTGGTACAGAAACAGGTCATTATTCTCCATGCCATCGTACGACCGAATATTTTCGCGGGTGAACCTGAGCGTATCATCAGGACGGTTCGAGCTGAAAATAATCTGGTTGGTTTTGGGAATAAAACGGGGATTCAGATCGTTGTACACATCCTGCATCAAGGGCTCGGCAGCCTTAGCGGCAATATTGTAAAGGTAAATATCCGACTGCCCTTTCTGAACGGCCGACATTACAAACATCCGCCCATCAGGCGAATACGAAAAGTCAAGAATTTTCTGGTATCCGAACAGATTCTGATCCTGCCATTTACGGGTCTCCATATCGTAAAAATGCAGGTACAGTATGCCTTTAAATTCATTGATCATAGCAATAACATTTCCCGAAGGATGCCATGCCAGCAAGGGATACGAATAATCGACCTTTTCGTCGGTGCGGAAGCCTTTACGGTAAATCGACTTTTTTTTGCCGGTGCTCATATCAGCGATATAAACCTTATACAGGCCTTTATCATTAACCGAGTAAACTACTTTTTCGCCATCGGGACTTATATGCACATTATCGTACACCCTATCGCGTTTCATCTTGAAAGAAATATCCGGATTATAGGGACTGAACGATTTATTTTCCTGGGAATAAACCTGTTTATACCAATCGTACCATTCATTAATCACTTCCTTGAAGGATATACCAAGCACGTACAGGAACCCGCTTTCGACGCTGCGGTTAACGCGGGTCATGTAGGCGATGCTGGCCAGGTTTTCCTCACCGTATTTTTCGGCTACATAGCGCCACAAGGAATGGCCGGCCAGAACGGCATCTTCATCGAGCAGGTGGTTAAATTTTTTGTATTTCCCGCTCAGGATCCCGTCTTTTACCTTGTTGTCGAGTTCGGTATCCCAGTTGCGGCTGTAATACGAAACCATGCCATCGATATACCAGGAAGGCAGGTTGATAAGCGTACTGTTTTTAACCTGCGTCCCGATTGAGCCGCCATAAATAATATTTTCGAGCATCAGCCGGGTGATGCCGCCACGTATCTGCCGGTCGAAATGATTCAGGTCGCCGTCAAAATAAAGGAAAACCTTGGTACCGATTATATGCGTGACACCCCCGGTATTGTAACGCGAATGGGTCATCAGCCCGATATTGCTCTGCTTCAGTTCCGAATAGGTATTGTAAACGATGAACTGCGTTTTTTTATCGAGCGTGGTTTCGAGCTTTTTTTCAATTTCGGGAATGTATTTACCGGCATAGTCGGCTACATGCTGGGCCAGTTCCTTACCATTGAGGTAGTAATAAACATCGAAGTTGTTGAACCTGAAGTATGTCCACAAAAAATCGGTATACTGAACACGGTTTTTGCCAAATGTCATCTGCGAACCATTGTAAAACTGGGCAGCAACCGGACGCGATAACAGGAAGCCTGTCAAAACAATACATGCTATCCTGATGCTTTTCACGCCTATACGCACAGCTGGTATTCTCATTTGCATTCAGCTATTTTTCAACCCGCTAAAGTAACAAAATTATACGGTTCAATGTTTATGAATTTCCATATCCCGCAAATTGATAACTTTATCGCGCCAAATTTAGTATAAGCCGGCAAAAACCTGGGCCATCAGCCTTAGAAATAAACCAATCATTCCTGAATCATGACAAATAAAAATATCAGCAGACTTATCTTTAACTCGTTCGGAGTCAATACGTACATCCTGAAGGACGACACCGGCAAATGCCTGATTGTGGATCCGGCCTGCCAGTTTGCAACCGAAGAAACCGAATTGCTGCAATTTATAAACGGTAACA
>CALCJE010000254.1 GCA_937965665.1 uncultured Bacteroidales bacterium | reverse complement strand
ACCTTTGAATTTAGAAAAAGAACTCATTACACACAAAAAGGGATACTACCAAGGAATATATAATTGTTTGTTTAATAATTATTTAGATATGTTTAATGTACAAATATCTACTTTTAAATTTCTGCTTAACTATGATTGATTGCATTTTAAAGCAAGCAATAAAATAATGAGTATTTTTTAAAAAGGATATAAATATGGGAATACTATTAAATTAATGCTTTTTAATATGATACTGTTTCACTGTACAGGATCTTGAATTTGATTTTAGCATTTATTTTCACACAACTTCAATCACTTCCAGCTTCCTCTATCTATTTAATCCTGAAACACTTTTGATATAAACACGTTGTTTTTAATTTTGTAATGATATAATTTATTTAATAAAATCTATTTGTTAACAGAAAAACAATTAATTAATAATCGCATTAATAAGCAACAAATTATTGACATATTGAACAGCAATCTCTCCTCATTAAAATGAATGATTTTAGTGAGTGGTGCACTTTTTGTACTAAGGCTGGTTATCTAGTTATTTTCTTGTTAACTTGTTATTATCCAGTCTACCTGATTTTATTTTAATTTCTATAAATAGTAATAATCTGTTTGGTCGCATTAATAATATTAATTCCTGTGTGGGACAGGTCTTAATGAATAAAGATCATAATCAAAAAGTAACTGATTACCTATTAATTTAATTTGAGTAGCTGCAAATAACAGGGAAAGAGTAAACTTTTTGTTGGAATTAATGATAAATTTTGCTGTTTTCACAAGCAGCAAATATTTGATTTGTTCCTTTCACTGATTAAAATTCAGGATGAATTTTTAATCAGTGTTAGTTTTAAACTAATCTAGTTTTTATGTGTGTGGGGACGTTTTTTATTGCTTTAGCTGGTATAAGCATTTGCGAGGTTCCTTTTTTATCAATTCACTTTCTTGAAAAGGAAGGTGAGTTACAATTATGTAACTATATAAATATAAGGGCTGTGAGTTCCCTTGAGGGTTATCATCATTATCAGATCAGGAATCTGGTTTCTTCAAGGAAGCAATTCTGCAAGTGGCAATCTAAAGTTTTTGTTCCCCATTTATTCTTATACTGTTCCTGTTTAGTAATCTAGCTGGTGCATACACCCTCAGGCTGAAAATAAAACAGCAAGGTGGAGACATATTCTCCCTAAATAACCATAACAAGATTTTATAAATAATTTCTAAAGCCAAACACATGAAAAAAAAATTACTACTTCGGAAAAACCTTATTAAGCTGGTGCGTTCACTATTTATCATGATGTTTATTACCGGTATAGCGGTTAACGGCTACTCACAGACAATCGTGAGCTACAAGAGCAGACTACAAGCTTTGGAACCTTCGCTTGCTGCACATCTGAAAAACTTAGTTACAGGGTTGAATCCATCCGTTAATTTATCAAAAGGGGAAATAACCACTTATGGAACAGGGTTGCCGGTTGTTGCGATTAGCGATGCCGCTTCTGTAAACCAGCTTTTCAGTAATAATCCTGCTTTCAGTCAGGTCGAACTGATAAGATTGACGATTACCAATGCCGGAGAAATCCCTTCGGCTATAGATTTACTACAAATGCAGGGGTTCAATAACCTGCAATACCTTTTAATAGTATTTGGCTATGATGCCTGCGGAGGGTCATCTGATAACTGCCTGTCCAGTAAATTAGGAGGAATAATCCAGGGTACTTCTTCTCCGGTTATTGTACTATACGATCTCTCCATTCCAGAATAATGAACAGATATATCGGTAAGCCATGAAAAAAATATACTTTTATTCAAGAACAAAATTTTTAGCTGAACTAACCATGATGGTTGTATTCATGGTAGTATTATCAGATTCAGCTATGTCGCAAACGGTTAAATCATTCACCCAGCGAACTTCGGTCTATACTCCTACCCAAAAAATCTACAGTATCAAAGGTGATTTTACATTGATGGGCAACACGAATCTGACGTTGCAAACTTATGATGATGAAACGCCAAACAGTAATAACAATATGGTATATGTGGATGTGGATGCTGACGCCAGTACAATAAATTCATCATCAGCCACACTGCAGTTTTCGGACGAAAACAATGCAATTCCCACCTGTTCCAACATCATTTATGCAGGCCTGTATTGGACCGGCAGGGCACAAGACGGAGGCACAAGTCCCCTCACATTTACTGTTGGAGGCATTACAAGCGACTATAACAATACCAATGGTATTGACGGCTACATCCTTGATATAACCCAAAGCGGAACAACAACCCGCACAGCTACTTACTCTTTTACCCCGGCTTCAGGTGATCCGGTCATATTTACCTTTACTACAACAGGAAGTACGGTTAATACTCTTACAGTAAAGACAGGAAATGGAGGCACTCCAACTAATGTTCCATATACTTCAACCACAGGAACCTCGGGAGATAACTGGGCATTAGTAACTTTCACTACTCCATATATTATCAATTCGGGTGGGAATACTATTACTGTAAACAGTTTAAGGAAGACCTATGAGAATAATACAATTGATAATGATTTCAGGGCAAATGTATCATATTCAGGCAAAACACTTAACAAGTTAAAGGTAAAACTGAAACATGGATCCGACAGTTACCAGACCATTACAGCCAATGAAACAGATATTTATTACCCCAGCGACGCTTACGGTAATATGTATGCAGCCTATGCTGAAGTTACTGACTACGTAAAACTGAAAGGATTGGGTGAGTACACAGTTGCTGACCTGGCCTTGGTTGAAGGAAATGGCACAAATACAGGTTTTTATGGCGGTTGGGGTATGATAGTGGTATATGAAAACTCTGCAATGAAATGGCGCGATGTAACCCTTTTCGATGGATATGCATATGTGCCTGGCAACACTACATACAGTGCCGAATTACCTGTTTCAGGTTTCAATACAGCTAAAGCAGGGCCTGTAAATATGAAGCTGGGGTTGATTGCCGGCGAAGGGGACCGATCAATTACCGGTGATTATTTTGAAATTTTACCTCTCAATACAGGTACTAGCTGGACCCGTTTGGATCATGGAGGGAACACAGGTGATGCTACTCCTCCTAACTTTTTTAACAGCTCAATATACACAGGTGGAAATTCACGAAATCCCAATCTATTGAACAATACAGGTCTGGATATCGCAATGTTCAATATTGTAAATACCAATAATACAGTTATTGCAAATGAACAGAAGGCAACAACTTTCAAATATGGTACCACACAGGATACTTACATTATCTTCTGTATCGCTATGTCAGTTGATGCCTACCGACCTGAAATAGAGGGTGTTAACCTTGTAACTAAAGTCAATGGATCACCTTATACATATACACCTCCAGCCACAACACCAGTTTCTCCAGGCAATATTATCGAATATACGGTTGACATTAAAAACCTGGGCACTGAATCTATCAAAAATGGCAAACTGGTAATTCCTGTGCCTTATACAGCTAAGTTTAATAGTGTCTCATTTCAAAATTTTTATTTAACTGGTTACGGAGCACCGGTTTACAATGCTTCATTGGGAGCAAACGGCTCCATTGTCTGGGACCTTGGCACCTTGCCCATACCTCCTGATGCCGGCACCAAACTTGCCACTTTAACTTTTACCCTCAAGGTTACTGATGATTGTCAAACCCTGGCTCTGGCACAGGGTTGCGAATTTTTAGTTACTGTTGATGGAGTTATCAGTGGTGTTGGGGCAGTCACTGATGTCCCTGTATCCTCATCACTCATCCAGGGATATGAAAGCGGAGGAGAGTGTGTAAATTTGGCAATAGGAGATCCAATTACCATTCCTGTAAATGCAATAGACTATTTTACAGCACATTGCATAGGAACTCCTACTACCCGTGAATTCTATTATTGCAATACCGGGGCTACAATTCCTGTCACTGATGTTTTAGGATATTTCCCTACCGGTACCAGGTTTTATAATTCTGCATGGACTACGGAATATACCATAACCAACCCTTTCCCCGCAACAGTCGGAACTACTACCTATAAAGCCGTTCCTCCGGGAATTTCAGCTCCTCCGGAGGAAAATGAATGCTATTACACCTTTACAATTAAGGTTCAAAATTTAAATACTTCTCCGATACCGGACAATCAGATTTATTGCCAGGATGACCCGGCTGTTCCTCTTACAGCTACTCCAACCAATGCTCTATATACATTATACTATTACACCGATGCCTCGGGAGGAAGCTCTCAGACCAGCATTACTCCTCCCACTGCAACACCTGGTATCTTTACATATTATGTGGCAGAAGGTTTATCCGGTGGTTGCATGGGGCCACGGGTTCCGCTAATAGTAACTGTAAATCCAAAACCGGATTGTTTGATCACTGGTACCAGTGGCCCGGTTTGTCCGTCAAGTTTCAATAATTACTCTGGGCCGGAGCAAATGAGTAGCTATACCTGGAGCATAACAGGCAATGGAACAATTTCAGGTAAAACCGATGAACCTTCGGTTTCCGTACTTGCCGGTACGGGATGTAATGAAACTTATACACTTTCTTTAACTGTAGTCAACAGTCATGGTTGTCGCCGAACATGTGAGAAAGTGGTGAATGTGAACGATAATCAAAATCCAACGGGCTCAAACCTTGAGGATCTCGTATTAGCGGTTTGCAACGGAAGTTTCCCGGCGGCAAATATCGATTTGGTTACTGATGAAGACGATAATTGTGGCATCCCTACTGTTACCTTTGCTGGAGATGGCACTCCTGTTTTGAATGGTTGCACTGAAACAACCATCAGAACATACAAAATAACCGATAGATGCAATAATTCAATTAATGTTACCCAGAAATTAATCAGGACCGTGGATGCGGTAAAACCAGTAATTTCAACTACCGCTACTAGCCATGACCTTGGTTGTAACCCAACCGTGGTTGCCCCGGTATTTACCTTAACCGAAGCTTGCAGCCCCG
>CALCJE010000253.1 GCA_937965665.1 uncultured Bacteroidales bacterium | reverse complement strand
AAAACATTAAGCCATTAGCCTTTAGCGGTATTCATATGATCGACCCACGCATTTTCAGCCTGATAAGCAATACCGGGAAATTCTCAATCGTGGACACCTATCTGCAACTGGGAAACCAGCTTAAAATAAGCGGGTTTAAACACGATGCCCGTAACTGGGCCGACATGGGCAAACCCGGAGATTTACTTAAGGCGGAGCGCATCCTGCAAATCTTGAAGGAAAACAACAAAAACACCTCAGGGAGATGAATAAGTTTACCTCAGGCAGCAACAGAACAGCGGATATTTTGAATGTAATAATTCCACATGGAACCTTTCCTCGATAAACTTGCAAAGCACCTGTATGCCACGCATGGCGCAGACTTCAGCCGCTTATGCCTGGTATTCCCCAGTCGCAGGGCAAGCATGTTCTTTAAACAATATGTTTCGCAGATCATCGATAAGCCGATATGGTTGCCCGACATATTTGCACTCGAGGATTTTGTGGTGCTCAAATCTGGGCTTACCCTCAGTGATCCCTTAGATCTGACAGCCAGGCTTTACAAGGTTTATAAGTCGCTCGAAAAGGAAAAAGCACAACCGTTTTCTGATTTTATTTCATGGGGCAGTATGTTGCTGGCCGATTTCGACGAAATAGATCAGTACATGGCTGATGGGGAAAAGGTGTTCAGCTACCTGGATGAAATCAAGGCCATGAAATCCTGGAATCCTGATGGCAAGCCCCTTACTGCGTTTGAACAGGATTACCTCCGGTTTTATAATTCACTGGCACCTTGTTATAAAATATTCAGGGAAGGGCTTATTGAGTGTGGACAGGGTTATTTTGGACTTGCATTTGATTTACTGCTGAAGCAGATTGAAACAAAATCATTCGATGAATGGGACCGCATTGTATTTGCTGGTTTTAATGCGTTAACAGCTGCTGAAGAAACCCTTTTTAAACACCTGCTGGAAGTCGGGAAAGCAGAAATTTACTGGGATGCTGACCATTATTATCTCCAGGATCCGCAGCAGGAAGCAGGTCGCTTTCTGCGGGAATATAGCCAACAGAAAACATTCGGCGAATTAAACTGGGTTGGGAATTCATTAAGTACCGGAACAAAGAATATTTCAGTAATCGGGGTTCCCGGTAACGTGGGACAGTCCAAACTAGCCGGTACGCTGCTTGATGAACTGATTGCGAAAAAAGGAACTTCCGATGGAATAGCACTTGTGCTTGTTGATGAGAGTTTACTGCTCCCGGTGCTGAATTCAATTCCTGCCGGCAGCGGCGATTTTAATGTAACCATGGGATTTCCACTAAAGCAAACCCCGGTTTTTTCGCTGATCAATATCGTGCTTACCCTTTTTGCAAATGCGCAACGTTTTGCCCAGCCACAGCCTGGTAAAGGCGTTATTGCGAGGTTCTATTATAAAGATTTACAGCGATTCCTTACCCATCCATATATATACGCTGCCCTGCAAAACAGCGGGTATGCTGCCAAAAAAGCTGAAAATGCTACAGTGAACCGGTCGTTTTACACAGCAGCTGATTTACTGACATTACTTTCATCAAGAGATACTGCGCTTGCATCGGTGTTTAAGCCTTACCTCGAAAAGAACCAGGCTGAGGCCACTGATGCCATTAGCCTGGTTAGGGAAATTATATCATTTCTGCGTGATACATTTTCACCTGCTGAAGCGGAAGAGAAGGCTATGCCAGTACATCCTATTGAACTGGAGTATCTTTTTCATGCTGCCGAGCTTTGTTTAAAACTCGATGTAATTTTAAAGGATCCGGAAATAAAACCCGATTTTGAAACCATACAATCGGTAGTAAATAACCTGATTGCCGGCAAAAGACTGCCCTTTTACGGTGAACCTCTGAATGGCTTACAGGTGATGGGAATGCTCGAAACGCGGCTGCTCGATTTTACTGATATTATCATGATTTCAGCCAATGAAGGGCTGCTTCCGAAAGGGAAACATCAAACTACTTTTATTCCCGATGAAGTGCGTTCGCAGTTTGGGATGCAACGTTACAGCGAGCGAACCGCTGTGTTTGGGTATCATTTTTACAGGTTAATGCAACGCGTTGAAAATGCCTGGCTAATTTACAATACCGAAGGCGATGAACTGGGCGGCGGCGAAAAAAGCCGTTTTATCAGCCAGCTGATATACGAAATGCCTAAGGTGAATTCCCGCGTAGCATTTACGGAGCAAACACTTTCGGTATTGCCGGGCAGTACCAGTGCAGGTGCCATAAGCGTACAAAAAACAGGTGAAGTTACTACGCGGCTTTTGCAGATTGCCGAAAGAGGTATATCGCCAACAGCCTTAGCCACGTATCTGAAATGCAGGCTGCAGTTTTATTTTTCGCAGGTGCTGCGCATCAGCGAGCCCGAACAAGTGTCGGAAACCATTGATGCGGCTACGCTGGGTGAAATTGTGCATGAAGCCCTTGAACACACCTACCAGCCTTATAAAAATATTGAAATTACGCCTGGCATACTTGCCTCAATGCTGCCTGAGGCAATCCGCAATGTAAAAGCATCTTTTTCGGCCAAATTTAACACCGACGAACTTGCGACCGGTAAAAATATGCTGATAGTTAAAGTGGCAGAGAATATTGTAAAACGCTTTTTGCAGGCTGAAAAGAAATATCTTGAAGAAACCGGTTTGAGTATTGGAATTTTAATGCTCGAAGAGGAGCTGCAATCAATTGTCGAAATTAAAGAGCCTACAGGCGGAGCGGGGATCAAAGTTAAAATTCATGGCAAAGCCGACCGTATTGACAGGGTAGGAGGTGTGGTGCGGATTATTGATTATAAAACCGGCAGGGTTGATGCAAGGGATCTCAAGGCAGACAGTTTGGCGGGATTAAGTGAAAAGGATGAGCCTGCCAAGCTTTTGCAGGTGATGGCATATGCGCTGATGTATGCCGATATGCAGGCTGTGACGCCGGGGCAGCTGATTTCGGGCATTGTTTCCCTCCGCAAATCGTCGGAGTGCCTGATAAAGACAGAAATCGGTAAAAGTAACATGATCGAGAAGGCAATGCTGGAAGCTTTCCGCGAAGAGCTTACTTCAATTATCAGCAATATTTTTGATGTGTCAGTTCCGTTTGATCAGACGGATGATCGGGAAACCTGCAAATTGTGTGCTTTTAGTGGAATTTGTAACCGCACTGTGAATTAAGCCGTTATGTGAAGGTTGCTTTTTTCGAAAATTTATTTTCAAAAAAAATGCTGAAACGTTTTGAGATTAAATAAAAAGAGTTACTTTTGCACTCCCAATAACTAATACTGGTTCGGTAGTTCAGTTGGTTAGAATACGTGCCTGTCACGCACGGGGTCGCGGGTTCGAGTCCCGTCCGGACCGCAAGCTCTACATCTGTAGAGCTTTTTTTTTGACTTTAGTGAAAGTTAACTTGCTGGTAATCAAGTATCAAGCCCAAAACCTGTGGAGTAAATCAAATTAGGCATAACTTTTTCGGATTACGAAAGTAAAATGCTATTAGCCTTTAATATCTTTTCGATATTTTATTAGGGAAAATTTATTGAAATAATTAACCGAACTCACAACATCGGTTTTGTAAAATGGCGTGTTCATAGATTCTAATACAGTTTAGTTCAAGGTTCAAGTTTAGTTTTTCAAATGAACATTTGAACTGAAAAACTGCCACTTCGAAAATTATAGAGCCGTTAAAGACCAGTAGGCTTTGCTTTAGTGCGTGGGAACGAGGAACGAGTGACCGAACCTGCCAGCCTGAAAGGTGACGAAACAAGGAGGCAGACACAAGGCGGCTGAGGACAATTGCTTGCAGCAACGTAGGAATTGGGCGGAGTGGGCAGGTAAGCAGGCAGTGGCTACTTGGCTTTATGCCCTTGTACATAATGTAGTTATAGGCTTTCTACCAAGACCATAAGCGCACATATAAAGTAGCTTGTGGTGGTGAAGGCAAGGTTTTTCCTGGCGCGCCTCGGTGTAATTGCCTACCTGCAGCAGGCAGGCTTTTTTCTGCAATTACTCCCGCAATTCGCGGGACAGGCTATGACAGGAAAACCGAAGCCGGAGCCATCCACCACTGCCTGCGTGTGTAGGCTATTTGGAAGAGAATTTTGGATTTGGGAATCTGGATTTATTTCAAGCTTTCTTGAAAGGCACAAGTGGGCGGCGTCTGAATAATTAATTTTCCTATCAAAAATAATTGTGCATCTTTTAATTTCCTCCTAAAAGGGACTTGTTTTAAATAAAGCCTGCCTTCAGCAGGTAAATTTATTGCACTTTTATCTGGGCAATGTGCTTAATTTTGTTCTGATTTCGAAATATCTTAGAGATAAAACTAATTCAACGTCCGGTATTCATTCGGCGAGAGCCCGGTGTTTTTCTTAAACATGCGGGTAAAATGCTGCGGGTGTTTAAATCCTAACTCATACGCTATTTCGCTGATGGATTTTCCCGAATCGAAGATTTTCTCCTTTGCTACATCAATCAGTTTGAGCTGAATATGTTCCTGTGCCGATTTGCCGGTTTCTTTTTTTAACAAGTCGCCCAGGTAGTTGGGCGAAATAAATAACTTATCAGCGCAATACCGCACCGAGGGCAAACCAGTTTCAGTTGCCATGTCGGATGAAAAGTAATCGTCAAGCACTTTCTCGAACCGAACCAATACATCCTTGTTAACGATATTTCTTGTTATAAACTGACGGTCGTAAAACCGTTTGCAATAATTGAGAAAAAGTTCGATATACGATACAATCAAGGTTTTACTATGCGTATCAATAGCATGTTCCAACTCATATCGGATTTTATCAAAACAATCATTAATTATGGCTCTTTCCCTTGTTGAGAGGTGTAAGGCTTCGTTAACTTCGTATGAGAAAAATGTATAATCCTTAATATTACGACCCAGCGAAGTTCCATGTATCAGGTCGGGATGAAAAACCAGCGCTTGTCCAACACCCTTTTGTTTTACTTCGCTGGCTATGCCATAAACCTGTCCGGGCGAAATAAAAACCAACGTCCCTTCTTCATAATCGTAATTACCCAGACCATACGTCATATTGCCACATTTCAGGTCTTTTAAAAAGATGATAAACATACCGGTTTGCATCCGGAAATAGCTAAAAGGTTCGGTTTTGGAAAAATCAACTACACTCACCAGCGGGTGCAAAGTTTCCTGTCCGACCAGGTTATTGTATTCGGTTACGGTGTTTATTCTTTTTATTTCATTCATTGTACAAGCTTTTAATTTGTTTTCAGGCACAAATTTAAGTAACTCTTTTTAAAGGTTTTATCTCTTGGGATGATAATCCGTAATTCGGGTATCCAATACCGTGATCCGGGTCAGTGAGTATGGAAATTAACATGGAATTTTGCAACGTTAATTTTACACTAATCAGATAAAATAAAGAAACATGAAAAATTTCACCTATTATAATCCTGCCAGGATAGAATTTGGCAAAGGCAAAGAGAAAAATATCGGGAAATATATTTCCGGATATGGAATCACAAAAGTACTAATCGTATATGGTTCCGAAAGGATTAAGAAAAATGGATTGTTTGCTACTGTTGCTAAATCGCTGGCTGATGAAAGTATCGCCTTTGAGCAACTTGGCGGAGTACAGAGCAACCCGCTGTTGAGCAAAGTTTACGAAGGCATTCAACTGGCTAAATCAACAGGTGTTGAAGCCGTTCTGGCTGTTGGCGGAGGTTCGGTTCTTGATTCTTCTAAAGCGATAGCTACCGGAGCAACCTACGATGGCGATGTGTGGGATTTCTTCACAAATAAAGCTGTTCCCGCACAGGCATTGAAGATTTTCGACATTATGACCCTTGCCGCAACGGGTAGCGAAATGAATAATTATGCCGTCGTTACCAGGGACGAAACCAAAGAGAAATTCAGCCTGGCTGGTTCGGTATTTTCCTTCCCTGCCGTTTCCGTAATTAATCCCGAACTGCAGGCTTCGGTTACCAGAGAATACCTGGTATATTCGGCTGCCGATATCTTTGCACACAGCCTGGATTTGTATTTATCAGCATCTTATTTACCTGATTTTATTGCCGGTCATGTTGAAAATATCCTGAAAACTGTTATGCGCACCACCGAAATTCTGCTTGCCGATGCCGGCAGCTACGAAGCCCGGGCCGAATTTGCATGGGCAGCCACACAGGCTTTGAATTTCACCACTTTTTGCGGAGTTGAGAACAACCGTTTCGATACCCATTTTATTGAGCATACACTTTCGGCAGAATATAATATTGCACATGGCGCAGGATTATCCATTGTAGTTCCTGCCTGGATGAAATGGCAAAAGAACCATCTGCCCGAACGTTTTGAGCAATTTGCAGCCAATGTATTTGGAGTAAAAGGAGCCGATAACGGCATCGAAGCATTAAAACAATGGTATATAAAAATTGGCACGCCTGTAACACTTTCACAAGGAAACATACCCGAAAAGGATATTCCAATGTTGGTCGAAAAATTAATGGCATTAGCTGGAATGTGGGGAGCTACGGCACTATATACCAAAGAGATGATTACCTCCGTGCTTGAAAATGCAATAAAATAATATTAGAAATGACCGAATTCAAACAAATATTCCCATTAGGAGAAAAAAACGATGTTTATGCACCGTATTTCTCTGGTCAGAGCTATTTGGCGGTACTAACGCAGGAAGGTGCAATGTCATTTAATGTAACCTTTGAGCCCGGATGCAGAAATAATTGGCATATCCATCACAAAGGGGGACAAATCTTGTTTTGCACCGCTGGCTCAGGCTGGTATCAGGAAGAAGGGAAACCCGTACAAGCATTAACACCCGGTGATGTGGTAAACATCACAGCAGGTGTAAAACATTGGCATG
>CALCJE010000252.1 GCA_937965665.1 uncultured Bacteroidales bacterium | reverse complement strand
CCTTGGCTTTAATAATCTGGTAGTTTCCTTCGCTGTCCATACCCATAATAATGGCGCGGCGGCCTTGCAGGTCGGTCATAATATCACCCATGCGGTCGGCCGGAACCATAACTTCCACATCATAAATAGGCTCAAGAATTTTAGGCCCTGCGTTTTTGAAGGCTTCTTTAAAAGCATTACGTCCGGCCAGTTTAAAGGCAAGTTCGTTCGAGTCGACCGGGTGCATTTTACCATCGTAAACATTTACAACAATATCGCGGGCGTACGAACCTGTAAGCGGGCCTTCTTCAATTTTTTCCATAATCCCTTTCAGGATGGCAGGCATAAAACGTGCATCAATGGCTCCACCCACAATACAGTTGTTGTAAACCAGCTTGCCACCCCATGGTAATGGCTGCTCATCGGTACCACGTACGGGGAACTCGCTCTGGAACTTCATGCCTTCGGTGTAAGGCTCAATCATTATATGCACTTCGCCAAACTGACCAGCGCCACCCGATTGTTTCTTGTGGCGGTACATGGCTTTAGCCGACTTGGTAATGGTTTCGCGGTACGGGATTTTAGGAGCAATAAAGTCGACAGCAATTTTATCGAGGTGCTCGAGGTGCCATTTCGCGATATTGAGGTGAAGTTCGCCCTGTCCTTTAATAATAACCTGTTTGAGTTCTTTCGAATATTCAACCAGCAGGGTTTGGTCCACTTTGTGCATTTCGTTGAGGCGAGCACCCAGTTTTTCGTCGTCGCCCGAATTTTTGGCTTTAATAGCCATGCTGATTTTCGGTGCCGGGAATGCAATAGGAACAATTACATCATCGGCATTTTTAGCCGAGTTGAGTGTATCGCCTGTACGTGTACTTTTCAGTTTGATGGTAGCTGCAATATCGCCGGCGCATACTTTTTCAATTTTTTCGCGCTTTTTACCGGCAACCAGCAGTAATTGTGGTATACGTTCTTTGCCTGAGTTGGCGCTGTTCACCAGGTCCATGGCCTCGGTAATTTCGCCGCCATATACTTTAAAGAAAGCGATTTCGCCCAGGTGTTCCTCAATAGAGATTTTGAAAATGCGCAGGCAAGCCGGATCGGCAGCATTGCATTTCAGATCTTTTCCACCAACGGTTTTCACTGCAGGCATTTCGTCGGGAGCAGGAGCGGATGAACAGATAAATTCCATTAAACGGCCAACGCCTTTGTTGTGTTTTGCCGAGAGGCAGAAAACAGGGAATAAACCGCGTGAAATAATACCGGATTTCAACCCGTTTTCGAGCTGTTCTTCGGTGAGTGATCCGTTTTCGAAGAAAGCTTCCATCAGTGACTCATCACTTTCGGCTGCTTTTTCAATGAGTTCGCCCTGCAGTTTTTCGGCTTTTGCCATTTCGCCGGCCGGGATGTCGAGTACTTCGGGTTTGCCGCCACCATCAGGATATTTAAGCATTTTCATCTGTAAAAGGTCGATAATGCTGTTAAAGCTATGGCCTTCGTTTACAGGATATTGCATTACAGTGATATTACCTCCGAACTGGGTTTTCAGCTGGCGTACTGTTTCCTCGAAATTGGCTTTTTCGTGCTCCAGCTGGTTCACGGCAACAATTACCGGGGTTTGTTTTTTATTGGTTTGCCTCCAGGTAATTTCGGTTCCTACTTCAACACCGTTCTGTGCATTTACAAGCATTACAGCGGTATCAACCACATGAAGTGCTGCTACAGTTTCGCCAATAAAATCGTCGAAACCAGGGGTGTCAATTATATTTATTTTCCTGCCTTTAAATTCAGTATACATTACCGTCGAGCTCACTGAATTCTGCCTTTCCAATTCTATCTCACGATAATCGGAAACGGTATTTTTGTCTTCAATTGTTCCACGACGGTTAATTAATCCGCCTTCAAAAAGCATTGCTTCGGCTGTAGTCGTTTTTCCTGACTTCGCTCCGCCGATAAGTGCAATATTCCTTACTTCGCTTGTCTTGTAGACTTTCATTGTAAAAGTAAATTTATTGTGATTGAATCAGTTATTCGGAAATATATGGGTTGCAAAGTTATAAATTGTAGTAATATATGCAAATGTTCTGGGAAAAGAGGGAAATTAAAATTTGCAAAGCAGCTTAAGTAGCTGATTACAGGGAGCCCACGGATACAGGATTCGAAGGTGTGATAAAAGATTCAATCAGGCTGGCAGCAGTAGTACCAGATGCCCGTTTGCAGGTGTAAAGTATTTAGGCTATGGATGTTGAAGTTGCCTTACTTAAAAGATGCGGTTTGCCGCAATATGACAGGCTGCTGGCTAACCTGGGAAGCGAACAGGCTTACAGATCAAGCGCCCTTTTGCGGCCGTAAATCGCGAAGAGTTTGAGTTCAGCTTTCCGGATCCACACTGCCGCAATGGCAATAATCAGTCGGGGCCAGATAAGCCAGTGGATGGCATAACCCAGGGTAAGGAAAAGCAGGGGATCTTCGAGTTGCGAGTGCGACAGTGCAACATGGTGGTTCAGCAGGTCGGCATCCTGCCGGTTCATGCGGCCTTTTTCCGATTCTTCAATCATGATAGCCGAGCCATAAGCCAGCCCGATGAGGTTTGCCACTACCCAAGACAAGGTCGTGCTGCGGGGTAGTCCGAAAATTTTCATCAGCGGCGACAAGGGTTTTTCGATGATGCCGAGCCAGCCAAACTCGTCGAGTATGCGCTGAAATATAAGCAGGATATTTACCAGCACCAGTATTTTGAGGGTTGTGCGCGAAATGGAATTAAGCCAGTGCATAAGCGCTGTATTCAATGTTTCGTGGTTCTGAACCAGGCCATGAACATCGGGCGAAATGCTGCCGGGCATCAGCAGGTTCAGCAGCCAGGCTACCACCAGGCTGCCTGTAAGCCGCAGCACTAGCATACGGGTTACGGAGGAGCCGGTGCGGTTCATCACCGCGGTTTCGATCAGGAAACCATGCGATACCAGGCACATGGTTCCGATAATAATGCCTTCGCGCATAGGCAGCTGCAGTAGCGAAAGTACTGCCACCACCGAGTAAATATTTGTAAAAATGCTGGTAACTAAAACAATGGCCGAAACGCCCGGCAAACCTAAATGCCTGAATAGCGGGCCGGTATATTGTGCCATAAGTGCCAGCGCTCCGAAATGGTCGAGCAGCATTACCCCAAACGAAACCGGGATGGTGATTTTAAGCAGCCACCAGGCTGTTTTCATGCCCTTGGGCAGGGCCGAGGCAATGGCATGGGCAAGCCGACGCAGGGTAGTATTTTGAAGCACCGCTGGAATAAATGATATGATGGGGCAAAGTTACATTTTTATCATCATCCTGACGGTTGTATCTTTATATTAAAAGGTCTGTAGTTAAAAACAGTAAAGCAACATTCCGGCCCATCCCGGGTATCCGGTTCTTATTCAAATTAACTTCAGGATACACCGCTTTGGTTACGCAAAAACAAAAACTTCCTTAAGCCGGGGCAAAAGGAAGTATAAGGAATCCCGGCCCCTGGCGGAACCGGGCTGAAAAGACAGGTTAAAATTTCCCGAATTTAAATGAAAACCCAGCGGTAAATCCATCCATCGGGTTCGACCCGATAGTACTGTTATCGACAGCTGTAGTAAACCTGTAGCTTCCGCCCACAACCAGTCGCATCCAGTGTTTTAATCAACTTTACCCAGACAACAGTGATAAAATTGAAGAAACATTTCAACCAAGGCATATTCCCCGCTGTGTTTCAGGGGAAATATGTGGAATGGGAATTAAAAAAATAAAATTAAATGGTACAGCAAACGCTGTTATAGTTCTCAGGCACACGAACCCGGAACCCGCGGGTTAATACGCGCTGTTTCGTTTAAAAATGGTTAAACCCGGCAACAGGATCAGAACAATCCCTGCACAAATTCGTCGACAGTAATTTTCGCGAAATACCTGCTGATGTCGAATGCTGAAAGGGTTTGGCGGATAGCGTCTTCCTGGTGCGGAATATCGGCGAGAATTTCTTCAATTTCACCGGGATCGGCATGTGAAAAATAATCGCCGTAAATACGGGTTTGTACAATGATCCCGTTGCGCACATTGAGGCAAAACTCAAGGGTTCCGCTATGTTGGGTACGTATAACTTTACGGAAATTATATTCGGGCGAATTTCCGAAATTCCAGTCCCAGGTGCTGTACCTGGTTTCGGCCAGTTTCTCAATCGCAAGCCGGTCAGCATCCGTAAGCTCATATAATCGGGCATCGGGATACATTTCGGTAATATGCCGTTGTATAAGGTCGGCAAACTGCATCACGTCCATGGGCTGTTTCAGGTGTTCGCTGATGTTGGTTACCCGGCTCCGGACTGACTTTACGGCTTTATCGCTGAATTTGGCCGGGTCAACTTTCAGGGCCTGGCCGAGGTCGGTCATAAGGGCCGAGAAAAGCAACGTGCCATGGTGCAACACCCTGTTTTTCCATACCATTTCGGCATTGCCTGAGAACTTTCGGCCGTCGATAGTAAGGTCGTTGCGACCCTCGAATCGGGCATCGATACCAAGTTGCTGCAAAACTTCCAGGATTGGTTCGGTGTACTTGCGGAAATCGTTCAGGGTATGATCGTGGTTGGATTGAATAAAGGTGAAATTCAGGTTTCCCAGGTCGTGAAACACGGCACCTCCGCCGGTGAGCCTGCGCACCACGCGGATATTATTTTCCTTTACAAAATCCAGGTTTATTTCCGACAGGGTATTCTGGTGTTTGCCAATAATAATGGAAGGCTCATTTCGCCAGAGCATAAATATATCCTCATCAGTTTGTTTCAGGAAATACTCTTCGGCGGCAAGGTTAAAATACGGGTTGGTATGATGGCGTTTTACGATTAGCATAGGTGCGATTTTGGATCAAAATTACTATTTCCGGGCAAATTATTCCGGGATAATTGCATTTCGGAACATGAAATGTATGTCCTTCCAAACAGTTCGGGCTGCATATGGTTCAGATAAAGGTTAAGGATTGAAATCGTTCTTTAATAGTTTCGGCGGTACAAAATTTTCAGATCATTCCTTCTGCGTCCAGCCTTATATTCAGAATCATGCAGGTTTATCGGAGCAACGCGGGGAGCCTTTAAACATACCTTGGTAATTGTACCATTTTTGGTATATTTACCCTGTGATTACTCACCCGATTTTTAACCCCTAAATCCAGAAAAAATGTTTTTAAGTGTACTTGGAATTATCATTATAGTGGCTGGTTTTGTTGCTGCCCGTGCCGATTCACCCATTAAGCCTTATACCGGGATGGTTCGCATTGCCGGTTTTATCCTGGTACTGATCGGGGCCGGGCTATCGGCTGTAAAACAAATTGAACCCGGGTATGTAGGTGTTCAGAAACTCTTTGGCAAGGTAAGCAACAATATCCTCGAAAGCGGGCTCAACGTTATCAATCCACTGGTGGAGGTAGTTACATTTGATATCCGAACACAGAATTATACCATGTCAGGCGTTCACGATGAAGGGGATAAAACGGGTGATGACGCCATTCGGGTATTGTCGGCCGACGGGCTCGAAGTAATTGTTGATCTTACCGTTTTATACCGTTTAGTGCCCGGTGAAGCGCCCCGCATTTTAAAAGAAATAGGAACCGATTACCGAAATACTATTGTAAGGCCTATTTGCCGGACAAAAATAAGGGATAACGCTGTGTATTACGATGCTGTAGCCTTGTATTCGACCAAAAGGGATGAATTTCAATCGAGGATTTTCAAAACCATCGAAAGTGATTTTAAAGCCCGCGGATTAATGCTTGAGCAGCTCCTGGTAAGAAATATCACCCTTCCGCCTTCGGTAAAAACTACCATTGAGTCGAAGATTAATGCCGAACAGGATGCCCAGAAAATGACATTTGTATTACAGAAAGAAAAACAGGAAGCCGAGCGTAAACGGGTGGAAGCCCAGGGAATAGCCGATTATCAGAAAATACTCAGTACGGGCCTGAGCGACAAACAGCTGCAGTACGAAATGATAAAAGCCATTGCCACTTCGCCCAACGCCAAACTGATTATTATGGACAGCAAGAAAAGCGCCCCGTTTATTATTGATGCAAAGTAAAACCTGTTTCTGAATTATTGGAATCAGCTACGTTGTAAAAATAAAAAAGTCCTGCTCTCACAGGACTTTTTTTTCCACTAAACAATTAACCATTTACAATTAATCTTATCTTACTTCAGGCAGTTCATCTGTTGAAACAGGATTTTGAGCGGTGAAATGATCGACATCAAACCTGAGATATTCAAATTCACTTACAGGCATTTCGGTAATAACGGTACTATTGTATGCACTGGCATCAAAACGCAGGTATTCGAATTCGTCACTTACAGGTAACTCGTTATCAGAAGGGGTGTTATTTGAATAATTATTTACATCAAAACGAACCTGGTTTTGAAGTTCGCTGAACATTTCGGTTTCTAAATCCTGGTTGATATAACGGTTTACATCGAAACGAAGATTCGAATATTCATTTGCTTCAATGGCTGATGTAGCTGCATCTGAAATCATATCCTTAAATACCGAGATACGCGAGGCCGAAGTTTTTTCGCCATCGCCGGTGGTATATGAATTTGCAATGGAAGTAACCGACATAAAGAATATAAAAGTCAGTGTAGAGATTGTGGTGATAAATTTTGTAGTTTTCATTTTTGTATGTTTTTGTTCTCTTGCGAGGAAATTTAAATTTAAGTTTGTTTTGTTAGGTTTGTGTATATGACGGTATCCCTTTGAAAAAGTTACAATTTTTTTTACTTGGGGACTAAAAGCCAGTTAAACACTGAGTTGCAATTTGTAATCAAAGCCTCGCAATTTGTCTGATTTATATTGCTTTTTAGCGTGTTATCCGGCTTGCTTACATAAACAATCCAAAAAATAATTTTGTTCAATTTTATTGATATCCACCAGGAAATGATGGCTATTTACATGTGTTTCTGATCAATACAGGTATAAAATTAAATTATAGGAGAAGGCATATGGCATTTTGGAAATCAGTATAAAAATGATCTTTTCTGGAAACACATAGGCACATAGGGTTTCACATAGAAAAAGTAAAATCCCTATGTGTCCTTCTATGTGTTCTATGTGGCTATGCGGTAAACCTTTAAATTATGGCTCAATAATTAAAATGATCTTTCCCGTAAACACAAAGGAAAAGAGAAATCCTATGTGCCTTTCTATGTGTTCTATGTGTCTATGTGGTAAATCTTTAAGATATGGCAATAAAAGTCTATCTTCAGATCATAACAGCCGCCTTAATCCATTACCCGAAAATCGGCAGCACCAGCAGGATAAGCGAAAGCGAAACCAGGATGGCAACGGTAGTCCAGCCTACAACATTGGTGACTTTCCCGTTTACATACTTTCCCATAATCTTTTGTTTGTTAACCAGCAGCATCATACAGATGAGCACTACCGGCAGCAGGATGCCGTTTACCACCTGCGACCAGATGCTGATTTCGATAAGCGGTGCATTGGGAATAAGGATAATGCCTGCCGCCAGGATAAGGATACCCGTGTAAAGGACATAAAATTCGGGGGCTTCCTCCCATTTTTTATCAATCCCGGCTTCGAAACCAAAAGCTTCGCAAACATAAAACGCTGTTGCCAAAGGCAGAATAGTAGCTGAAAATATGGAAGCTACAAACAATCCCAACGCAAATAAGGTGGATGCCAGGTTGCCGGCCAGCGGCTTAAGCGCCATGGCAGCATCCTTGGCTTCATTTATTTTTATTCCATTTTCATGAAGCGTTGAAGCACAGGCAACAATGATAAAAAAAGCAACAATAACGGTTACCACGCAACCAATCACAATATCGATGAGCGTGAATTTGTAATCGCGCATCTTCAGTCCTTTTTCTATTACCGACGACTGCATGTAAAACTGCATCCAGGGAGCGATGGTTGTGCCTATAATACCGATAACAATGGCCAGGTAAGGAACACTAAATTCCATATGCGGATGGATGAGGGCAGTTCCGATTTCGCCCCAGTGTGGTTTGCCCATTACCGCCGAAACAATGTACATCAGCAGGCACACACTGAAAACCAGGAAAATACGTTCTGCAATTTTATAATTTCCTTTTACTACCAGCAGCCACACCAATGCCAGCGAAACCGGCACCGAAATATACTTGCTCACCCCGAAAATCATCATACTGCCGGCTACCCCGGCAAATTCGGTGGTGGTATTTCCCAGGTCGGCCAGGAGTAAGCCAACGAAAATGAAGAAAGTGACTTTTACACCCGCATTTTCGCGGATCAGGTCGGCCAGCCCTTTACCGGTAACAATTCCCATACGGGCATTCATTTCCTGTATGATAAGCAGCACGATAAATGCCGGTATCATGGTCCAGAGTAATTTATAACCGTACAGGGCGCCAGCAACTGAATAGGTTGTTATTCCACCGGCATCGTTATCAACACTTCCTGTAATAATTCCCGGGCCCAGCAGGGCAAAGAAAATGAGCAGGTTGCGCCAGATTCCTTTATGTTGAGTTTTTAAAGTTTTAATCATCAATTCTCCCTCCAATAATTACCTGGTTTTCCTGGCTCCCAGCAAGTCGTCAACAATATCATCAATTACTACCATACCTTCGAGTACCTCGTTTTTATTCACAACCGGAACCGCCAGCAGGTTGTATTTCGAAACAATTTCGGCAAGCGAATCCAGCTTATCGTTATCCTGAACCGATACCGGGTTGGTGCGCATGATATCTTTCAGAACCACGGCAGGCTCCGAGATCACCAGGTTACGCAACGAAACGGTTGCTTTAAGTTTCCCGTTGTTTGTAACCACGAAAAGGTTATAAAGCAAAGGCTCTTCGGGTTGGGTTTCGCGTATGGTAGCCAGCGCCTGTCCCACGGTTTCATTTTCGTGAAACGAGATAAAATCGGTATTCATAATACTGCCTACCAGTTGACTGGAGTATTCGAGGAGTTCGCGCACCTCGGTTGAGGTTTCGGCATCCATTTCGTTGAGCAGTGACTCAGCTTTGTCGTTTTCGAGCAGGTCGATAATATCGGCAGCTTCGTCGGCCGGCATTTTCTCGAGCAGATCGGCGGCTTTAGCCAGCGAAAGGCTTTCGATAACATCAACCTGGAGCTTGGGATCCATTTCCTCGAGTACATCGGCAGCTTGTTCTTCGTCGAGGTTATTGAACACCGAAGTACGGCTGTTGCGGCCCATTTCCTCAATAATATCGGCAAGGTCGGAGGGATGAAGCATCTGCAGCTTTGTAAGCGGCTTACCAAGCTTTATATTCAGGTTGGCGGTATCAAGGGTATCAACTTCATCCCACAAAATAAATTTTGAAGGAACCGGCAAACCGGCAACGGAAGCAATGCGTTTCACGGTGTTGGCAATTCCGAGTCTGCGTAACAGGCCTTCGGCTCCAACATCAACGGCTATTACATAGGTGCCGCTGGGGAGCGAGGCCAGGCGAATATCATTTACACGTACCAGTTTACGGCCATTCAGGTCGACAATCTGCTGGTCGAGGATGTTTTCTTTTAACGGAACATACCGGCTCAGATCTTCATCTTCGACATATTGTTTTTTTGAACATTGAATTTTGATTTCTTTCTGCCGGCCAATAACAAAATTACTGAAGTTATAGTAAACAGGATGTGAGCGACTGCCTGTTTTAACGGCAACCACTACCGGCCTTACAGGTTCACCGGTCGAAGATGGGTCAGTATAAACCAGCAGATCGAGAACCTGGCCAATAACTTCGTTTTCCCGGGTGTAGATTTTCTTACCCAGAACCTGGCTTAAATAAAATGTTGTTAATGCTGTCATGAAGCATCCTCCGTATTATAACCCCGGGAGGACACTGAAAATCAGCAGGCGGCTCCCCGGATCAGGTGAATAATCGGTATAAATCAGGGCCTTCGTCCATGTGATTTTGACTTCTTTTAGAATTGCGGTGCAAAAGTAGTGCTTTACTGCATAAAATTTACTATTTTTATTATTTTTAACAGGCAATCCGGTTTTCCTGTCATCTTATATCACATATCTCCAATAGCAACCATTATCCAATTTAAGATTTTTTAACCCTGGCAGGTATAACAATGGTACGAATTGTGAGTTAAACTGCCGTTGCACATTTGCAAAACCCATTTGATGATCTTTTAAAAACATTTATTATGAATACAACTACCAGCCCGGTATTTTATTCAGACAGTTCGTCGCGGTGGAAACGATTTCTGTGGGTTGTAAAAATTCTGGCAGTACTGATCCTTGCGGGCATTGCCTCAATCTTAATTTCACTTTTCCACAAACAGGTTTTTAAATTGCCCACCCTGCGCGAGAACCTGGCACTGAGCCAGCAGGAGAGTAAAAAATTTGCAACTGCCGACATCACCACAAGGGAAACGGCTCATTTTATGAAACTGGCAAAAGAAGCCAGAACGCATACTGGTCATGAGTTTTATAAAAAAGATAAAACCCTGCCGGGCGAAGTTAAAAAGATAGGGCCCATCAGGGCTGGTTTTTACGTAAACTGGGACATACAGTCAAAATATTCGCTCAGGCAAAATGCTTCGAAGCTCAATATGGTGCTTCCCGAATGGCTGTTTGTTCAGGATTCAGCTGATGTAGTTGCAACTGACATTGATAGTTCGGCACTCGATATTATGCGACGAAACCATGTTGCCATTGTTCCCATGCTGTCCAATTATTTCAACAACAAATGGAATGGCGACAATGTACACCGCATCATATCGTCGCCTCAACGCCGGGCAACGCTGATCAGCAGCGTGCTGGTTGTATTGCAGAAATATAATTTTAATGGCATAAACATCGATTTCGAGGACCTGAATGCCGAAAAAACCGATGCCAATATTATTGCATTCCAGCGGGAGCTCTACCAGGCATTGCATGCAAAAAATCTGCTGGTAACCCAGGACATTGCACCATTTAACGAAGACTACAATGTTGCGGAGCTGGCCAGGTACAACGATTTCCTTTTCCTGATGGGATACGATCAGTACAATGCTTCTACCGAAGCCGGGCCGGTTGCTGCCCAGTACTGGGTTGAATCGGCCCTCGATGAGCTCTGCCGGAAGGTACCTTCGGATAAAGTGGTTTTGTGTATAGCTGCTTTTGGTTACGACTGGCAACAAGGCCACATGGGTGAGGATATTACTTACCAGGAAGCGCTATCGACAGCACTCGAAAGCGAGGGGAAAATTAAATTCGATAACAATACCTATAACCTCTCCTATTCTTATTACGACGATAATGATAAGCCTCACCAGGTGTATTTTGCTGATGCTGCAACCGGCTTTAATGCAATGCGTGCTGCTGCCGATTTCGAAACTTCCGGCGTGTCCATCTGGTATTTAGGGTCTGAAGATCACCGGTTGTGGCAATTTTACAACAGGGATCTCTCTGCAAAAACCCTGGGTGAAAAAACTTTTGACAGCAACTTTTTATCTTCGAACCAATTGCCCTATAATGTTGACTATGAGGGTGCCGGCGAAATACTGAACATCATTACCGAACCTAATCCGGGTAAGATAAACATACAGGTCGACAACAAAGAAAAACTGATTTCGGAAGAGGAATACCTGAGCCTGCCAACAGGATATGTAATTAACAAAACCGGGGAAACGGTTAAACAGGTGGTAATGACTTTCGACGATGGCCCGGATGAAAGATATACCCCGCGGATTCTCGATATTCTGAATCATTATAAAGTACCTGCTGCCTTTTTTGTAACCGGAATAAATGCCGAACAAAACCTGCCACTCATGCAGCGCATCTATCGCGAAGGGCACGAAATAGGTAACCACACTTTTCTGCATCCCAACCTGGAGCTGGCTTCCGACGACAGGTTGAAACTGGAGCTCCGTTCTACAGGATATATTATTGAAAGCATTACCGGCCATGCAACCACGCTTTTCAGGCCACCCTATAATACTGATGCCGAGCCCACCAACCCTGACCAGATCAGGCCAATATTCACGGCCAAATCCGAAGGATACCTCACCATCGGCTCATCCATCGATCCCGAGGACTGGCAGGTGGGTGTATCGGTTGATACCATTGTAGCACGCGCCATCAAACAGCAAAACCTTGGAAATATCATACTGATGCACGATGCAGGAGGTAACCGCGAGGCTACCATTAAAGCCCTGCCCCGGATTATCGAGTATTATAAGTCGCATGGATACCAGTTTGTAAGCCTGGCTTCGCTGATGCACAAAAACCGCAACGACCTGATGCCCGTAGCTAACGGTTCGTTTAACCGGTACCTGGAGTCGGCTGATGCTGCCGTATTCAGAGCCGGGTATTATTTCAACAGGGTGATATCAGCCATTTTCTTCCTGGCCATGTTGCTTTCCATTTTCAAAATTGTGAGCCTGGCCCTGCTTGCCATCCGGCAAAAAAGAAAATCGGCCCGCAATGCAGAAGCGATTCCTGCAGGTTTTGCACCTAT
Organism: uncultured Bacteroidales bacterium; assembly: GCA_937965665.1. Classification (GTDB taxonomy): domain Bacteria; phylum Bacteroidota; class Bacteroidia; order Bacteroidales; family UBA4417; genus UBA4417. The sequence goes on along the minus strand of CALCJE010000252.1, from coordinate 11,302 downwards.
GGTGAGCATTATTGTGCCAGGGTACAACGAAGAAATTACCGCGCCTAAAACTGTTGAGAACCTGCTTCGTATTGATTATCCCAATTTCGAAATTGTTTTTGTTGACGATGGCTCGAAGGACAACACTTTTGCCAATATACAGTCAAAGTATGGCAGCCATCCGAAAGTAAAAGCCTTTTCAAAACCCAATGGTGGCAAAGCATCAGCCCTGAATTACGGCATTGGTTTTGCCACAGGCGAAATACTGGTTTGCATTGATGCTGATACAGTACTGAAGCCCGATGCCGTTTCGCTCATGGTGGCTTATTTTACAGATCCGCAGGTTGCTGCCGTGGCCGGAAATGTAAAAGTTGGAAATCGTAAAAACCTGCTTACACGGTGGCAGTACATCGAATACATTACAAGCCAGAATTTCGACCGACGCGCTTTCGACCAGCTTAATGCCATCATGGTGGTACCCGGGGCTATCGGGGCTTTCAGGCGGGATGCAGTGCAAAAAGCCGGAATGTTTACCACCGACACCCTGGCCGAAGATTGTGACCTTACCCTGCGTTTGTTACGCCTCGGATTTAAAATACGCACCTGTAACGAAGCCCTTGCTTTTACCGAAGTACCCGAAACACTGAATATGCTTGTAAAACAACGCTTCCGCTGGACTTTCGGCATCATGCAGACCTTCTGGAAACACCACGACAAGATGTTTGTACGCCAGCACCCGAACCTGGGTTGGGTGGTCTTGCCCAATATGCTGTTATTCCAGCTTTTCCTGCCTCTGCTTTCGCCATTGGTTGATATTACCTTGCTGGTTTCGCTCTTCCTGCCCAAAGGCGAAATACTGCTGGTTCTCTATTTTGCCTATTATTTTCTCGACCTGCTGATATCGGCCATGGCATTCAGATTTGATGGGGAAAAGTTCACCATACGCGACGGCTTTAACCTTTTCCTGCAACGTATCCTTTACCGGCAGGTGCTCTGGTATGTGCTGGTAAAAGGCTACCTGAGGGCGCTGAAAGGCGAACTGGCTTCGTGGGGCATACTGAAAAGGACAGGAAATGTTGAGGCCATTTAGTGTATCACAAAAGCAAAGTGCCTGATTAACAAACGAGATAAAAAACTTTAAGATTTTGCAGGATGAAACCATTTTCACTTCATATCGAAAAGACGCTCACCGTACTCTCGGAACAGCGGAAAATAATTTTGCAGTTTTTACTTTCATCGTTATTTATTGGCCTGGGAATCTGGTTTTTTTACCACGAACGATCTGAAATATCAAAAGTTACTTCAGAGCTTTCGGGGGCGCTGCCAGCCTTTGTTTTGGCCGGTGTAATTGTAACCGGCTTATATATATTCAACCACAGTTTTATGTACCGGTCGGCATTTGCGGCTTTGGGTGAAAAAATCTCACTCAGGGACGGACTGATGCTGTTTCTGAAACGCAATTTCATATCGGTATTTCTGCCGGCCGGCGGGGTTTCGTCGCTGGCATTTTTTACCGATGAAATTGAGAAAAAAGGCATCTCGAAAACCAAGATTCATTTTGCCAGCACTTTGTATGGATTTGTCGGCATTGTTTCGGTGGTTGTGGTTGCCATTCCTGTATTTGTGTATGGGCTCACAACCCATAATGTAAATGGCGACGAGTGGATGGCACTGGTTTCGGTACTGCTTTTGCTGGCCGGGCTATTCCTGGTTTTCCGTAACATTACCCGCAAAGGTTCGGTATATCACTTTATACAGCGATTCTTTCCTTCCATAGAGGTGTATGTTGGCGATATTGATAATGGCCTTATTAAAAGAAAACAACTGTTCGAATGCCTGATTTACAGCCTGCTGATTGAATGCTGGGGCATATTTCACCTGTATATTGCTGCCCGGGCCCTAGGAATGGAGATCAGCCTGCTGGCATGTGCATCGGGGTATATTATCTCGGTGGTATTTATGATCATATCGCCATTTATGCGTGGACTGGGAGCTGTTGAATTTTCGCTGGGTTTTGTGCTCTCCCGGTTTGGATTTAACATGGTAGAAGCCATTTCAATTACTGCCATGTACCGGTTTTTCGAATTCTGGTTGCCTTTGCTGGCCGGGTTGCTTGCTTTTATTTCGAAAGCCAACAAGCTGCTCATGCGGATTATGCCTGCTGCACTGTTGTTTTTGCTGGGAGTGGTAAATATTATCTCGGTGCTTACGCCGGCAATTTCGGAACGTATGCATGTGTTAAGAAATTACCTGCCTACCGAAGCCATTCATGCATCCAATTATTTTATCCTCGCCAGCGGTATGCTCCTGCTGGTTACGGCGGCTTTCATGCTTAAAGGACTACGGTCGGCATGGTGGTTTGCCCTGCTGCTGAGCGTGGGTTCACTGGTTGGGCATCTTACCAAAGCCATTGATTACGAGGAAGCTATCATTGCCCTGGTGGTTATGCTTTCGCTTTTCTCAACCCGCAGCGAATACGTTGTACGCAGCAATCCCCGCCTGCGCGGCATCGGCATACAAACCGCGCTAATCAGCATGGCGGCGGTCATAATCTTCGGAGTGGTGGGTTTTTATTTTCTCGATATCAGGTATTTCAATATCAATTTCAGCCTGGTACAGTCTGTAAAATATACTCTTCTAAACTTTTTACTTGTTGGAAGCCCGGATCTGATACCTGCAGGCAAATTCACCCGGTATTTTATTGATACCATTCAGATCAGCGGTTTCATTTCGATGGGATTCCTGGTTTACACGCTGATAGCACCCTATGTTTGGAAACCCGAGCCGCAGCAGGCTGAGTTGGATAAAGCCGGTATGCTGGCAAAACAATATGGGGTTTCGGCCATGGATTACTTTAAAATGTACCGCGACAAGCTGTTGTTTTTTAACCAGGCTGGCAATGCTTTTATCAGCTACCGTGTTTCGGGAAATTTCGCCGTCATCCTCGAAAACCCGGTGGCTGAAAACGATACCGCCATGGCCGGCATCCTGCAGGAATTCGATAGATTTTGCAGGGACAACGGGCTGAAAAGTATCTCGTACCGGGTGCCCGCTGAAAGTCTGGAGGTATACAAAAGCCTTGGAAAGAAAAGTCTTTACATCGGGCAGGAGGCCGTGGTTGATATTACCCGGTTCAGCTTGTCGGGCGGCGATAAAAAAAGTATGCGTAATGCACTCAATAAGGTAACGGAACGAGGCTTCACTGCCCGGGTAATAGATCCACCGCTCCGCGAAGGGCTTTTACAAAAACTGAAAGCCGTGAGCGACGAATGGCTGCTGGAAACCGAGCGACAAGAACTGGTATTCTCGCAGGGCATGTTTAACTGGGATGAAATTAAAAACCAAACCGTAATTGTGGTGGAAAATGCCGAAGAAAAAGTAATTGCTTTCCTGAATATCATCCCCGATTATGCGCCCGACGAAGGCACCTACGACCTGATCCGCAAAACCAGCGATGCCCCGAATGGCGTAATGGACTTCATGATCATTGAGCTGTTCAATTATTTTAAAAGACAGAATATCCATTTTGTAAACCTGGGGTTTGCACCGCTCAGTGGCATTGATATCCCCGAAGATATCACAGAACGCTCCATAAAGTATGCGTACGAAAAAATTAAATCGTTTTCGCATTATAAAGGGCTGCGCGAGTATAAGGAGAAATTTACCCCCGATTGGCACGACAAATACCTTGTTTACGAACACGATTTCGATTTACTGAAGGTACCGGCCCTGTTGTCGAAAATTATTAAGCCCTGAACGTATGAATAAAACATGGTTTAAGAACTTACTCCTGTATAGTTCGGCAATACTTTGCATGGGTGGCTGCATTGCCGACCTGGTGCTTAACTATGTTTTTGGCAAGCAGATACCGGGCTACAACCAGCTGAGCCATACCCTGAGTTCACTGGGGGTTTCTGGCAGCCCTGTTGCACAGGAGGTTACCATCTGGCTGGTGATACTGGGTTTTATATTCATGTTTTTTGCCTTCGGATTCCTGTACCTTTTCAGGGCGCAGGGCAAAGATGTTAAAAAAGCCTTCTGGATTATTCTCCTGTATAGCCTGGGCGAATGCATAGCATCGGGCGTTTTCAGGGCCGACCGGGTAAATGGCGAACTCACCAACATGGCTATTTTGCACGACCTGCTGGGTGGCATTGGCGTTGTAGCCCTGCTCCTGCTGCCGCTGGTAATGCGGAAAATATTCGATGCCTTTCGTTATCCACTGTTTTTCAGGCTATTGGGTATAGTCTTTATAGCGGGTATCTGTTTCACCGGTTTATTCCTTTTCAGGATGGAGTATTTTGCCAACACGGTTTTGCACGATTATGCAGGGCTTTGGCAGCGGCTGTTCCTGGTAAATTACTACAGTTACTTTATTGCGATAGCTGCTATGATGATTGCAAAAGTGAATTCGAAAATTTAAATACGCTCACGTGTTATGAAAAACTTATTACTTCTTGTGGCAGTTTTCTTCTCGGTGTTGGCTTACGGAAATCAACAGTCCGTTGATTCGTTAAAATACGGGAGTTTTGGCAAAGTTTATATTTACAAGCCTGCTTCGGTGCCCGATGCCCTGGTTTTATTTGTATCGGGCGACGGTGGATGGAACCAGTTGCCCGAGAACCTGAGCAGGAAACTGGTAAGTGAAGGCGCCATGGTTGCAGGCATAAACATCAGCCGCTATTTAACCCGAAAAATGGCTGAGCACGAAAAATGTTATTATCCTGCAGGCGATTTTGAAGAGCTGAGCCTGTTTTTACAAAAAAAGTATAAGTTCCGGAACTATTTTAAACCCATCCTGATGGGATATTCGTCAGGGGCCACCCTGGTGTATGGCATCCTGGCACAGGCACCCGCTAATACTTTTAAAGGCGCCATTGCCATGGGGTTTTGCCCTGACATAGCTACCGTTAAGCCGCTTTGCGCTACTGCAGCACTTAAACAGCACCCCACAAAACCGGGTGGACCTATCTGGATACTGGAGCCTTCGGACAAGCTCACGGCCCCTTTTATTGCAATTAACGGCCTCGACGATAAAGTGTGCGACTACCAGAATACCGTTTCGTTTATGAATAAAGTGAACACCGGCGAACTGATTGGAATACCCAAAGCAGGCCATGGCATGTCTGTTGAAAAAAATTACTTTTCGAACCTGGTAAATGCTTACAAAAAAATTAAAAATTCTGCATCTTATCCCGAGATGATGGCCGCTAAAAGAACATCGGCAGCCCAGGCCCCGGTTCAGAAACCTGAAAGCTCGCTGCCCCTGGTAGTTTTGCCGGCATCAAAAACAGGCGAAGAACCGTTGCTGTTTTTTATCAGCGGCGACGGGGGCTGGACCAGTTTCGATCAATCGGTTTCTGAAAAAATAGTTACCCAGGGTGCTCCTGTAGTGGGGCTCGATGCCCAGAAATATTTCTGGCAGGCCCGTACGCCTGATGAAACAGCAGCCGAAATAAATAAGGTACTTCGTTATTATCTGACAGCATGGAATAAAAAGTCGTTTATACTGTGTGGCTATTCATTTGGAGCCGATATTATGCCGTACCTGGCTACGCGGCTGCAACCCGATCTTTTGCCTATGCTGAAAGGCATAGTTATGATGAGCCCCGATACAAAAGCTGATTTTGAAATCCATGTATCAGATATGCTGAGTATTGGCAATAGCCACGATACCTTTGATGTACTTGCAGAATTGAGAAAAAGCAAAGGCCGCGTGCACACGGTTTGTATTTTCGGCAGTGAAGAGGACCAACAACCAGCCAAACTTTTCGAGGCTGCCGGGGCCATAATCCGTGTACTACCGGGCCAGCATCATTATGATAACGATTACGATGCTATAGTGAAAGAAATTCTCAGGTAAACCACGCTTTTATTAAAACATTTAATCAATACAGGTTATTCATGAAACCTGTTAACTTAAAATAAAATGAAAACTGACGGCAATGGAAAGCACCTGATCAGTACGTTATACATCATCCGAACCCGGTTTTAACCATCTATGACAGCGTTAACTTACCTTTGTACATTGCAACTGCAATCAGAAAAATATAAATAATGCTTTATGACAACCTTTCGCAGCGATATTTCAAAAATTGAATACCCGGCAACCGAAAAAGTTTCGGCCCGAACCATCAGGCATTCGGTGCTGAACCTGATTCAAAAGGATCATCCGCATTTTACACACGACAGCTACCTGTCGCAAAGCGAACTGAGCCTGTATCGCGAAAAAGCCATTTCCGATTACCTGGTGAAAGAACTTGGCGAACTTACCGAACTCGATAAAACAGTGCTTGATTCGCTGACCGGGAACACCATTTTAACCGATAAGCTTGATGGTGAAGGCATGCAGTCGCTTACCTTCGGGCAGCGGGTTGCTGACAAGGTGGCATCCTTCGGCGGCAGCTGGACTTTTATTATTTCGTTTGCGGTATTTATTTCGCTGTGGATTTCCATCAATGTATATTGGCTGGTAAACAAAGGCTTTGACCCTTATCCTTTTATCCTTTTGAACCTGATACTTTCGTGCCTGGCAGCTTTGCAGGCACCTGTAATTATGATGAGCCAGAACCGGCAGGAAGAGAAAGACCGGGAGCGGGCCAAAAAAGATTACATGATAAACCTGAAATCGGAACTCGAAATCCGGACGCTGCACGAAAAAATTGATCATTTTATCATGGATCAGCAACAGGAACTTCTCGACCTGCAGAAAGAACAGGTGAATATGATGAATGAAATTTTGAAACAGATCGATAGCAAGGCAACAAATATTCAATTGCCCGGTTAAAAGAAACAGATATGCACCTTGAAAAACATTTTACATCTTCGGATCTCATAAAAGATATTGTAATCGGAATGTCCGACGGACTTACCGTGCCGTTTGCGCTGGCAGCAGGGCTTAGCGGGGCGGTGGCAAGCAACAGCATAGTAATTACCGCCGGCCTGGCCGAGGTGGTGGCCGGTTCCATTGCTATGGGGCTGGGCGGTTACCTGGCCGGTCGCACCGATGTGGATCACTATAGCTCGGAATATAAGCGCGAGTTTACTGAAGTAGAAACGGTTCCCGAAATTGAAAAACAGGAAGTCCGTGAAGTATTTAATGCCTATGGCATCAGCCCAAAGCTACAGGACGAGCTGGCCGACGAACTGAGCCGCGACAAAACAAAGTGGGTCGATTTTATGATGCGTTTTGAACTGGGCATGGAAAAACCCGATGCAAACAGGGCTTCGCGCAGCGCCTTTAACATCGGGTTTTCGTACGTGGTTGGCGGTATGGTGCCGCTTATTGGTTATTTTATTACACAAACACCTTCACAGGGCCTGCTTATATCGTCAATAATGACGGTGTTGTTCCTGCTTGTTTTCGGATATGTGAAAACGAAACTTACCGGCGACAAACCGTTTTATGGTGCGCTGAAAACAGTATTTATCGGTGTACTGGCAGCAGGTGCTGCTTTCATCATCGCAAAGTTGATTTCCTGAGCCAGGTGTTTTTAGAACTGGTGAAAACTGTCTCCGATAAATTTTAAAGCATCGGGCAAGCCGGTACGCCAGTATGTCCAGGTATGAGCACCATCGCGCATGCGGAATTCGTGTTTAATTCCCAGGTTGTTAAAATGGATATGCAGGCGGCAGTTGTCGTTAGTCAGGAAATCATCATCGCCGCAATCCAGCATTATGCGCAGGTTGTTATATGCATCTTTCCCTTTTGCTTTTGTTACATCGAAAGGATTGTTTTTGCGATAATGATCAGTTAATCGTGCCGTACCTTCCTTATACGGTCCATAGAGTGAAGCCATAATCCAGCCCCAATCCTTCTCGCTGGTAGCCATCACACTTTCTTCCGAAAAAATAGCCGCGCTGAAAGCCACGCAAGCTGCAAATTTCTCAGGATATTTGAGTGCAAAATTCAATGTGCCAAATCCGCCCATGGATAAACCTGCAATACCCCTGAAACGCTTTTCAGCGCGGATGCGGTAGGTCTTTTCGATATATGGCATAAATTCCTGCATGAAAAAATCCTCGTAACGAACCGAATTATCGAAGTTGTTGATATAAAACGAAACTCCGCCATCGGGCATTACAATAATCATGGGTGGAATTTCCATTTTGGCAATACACTCATCCGCTATCAGGTTGGCTTCGCCAAACTGCATCCAGCCCATATCGTTGTCGGAATATCCATGTAACAGGTAGGTTACCGGGTAGTAACGGTTGGAGGTTTCGTAATCGTAGGGCAGGTAAATCGTATATTTCACCTGTTTGCCCAGTATTTTGCTATCGATGGTTAAACTTTCCTTCACGGTGCCCCTTGTGTACTGGGCAAAAGTAAAAAGTGAGAGGCAAAGCAGGAATGCAGAGAAAACCAGTTTTTTCATGGCAATGTTTTTATGTTTTTGGAAGTGTGAAATTAAAACACCCGCGAACTTCATCCACAGGCAAAGCAAAGCTATAAAAATTAAGATTACCGGCTTTGATGATCACACATGTTTTCCATTTAATACGGGGAACAATTTCCCGCATGTCCTTTAAAAATGTCGCTGAATCTATATGGCGTTGAATTACAATACATTAAACATAATAATTTTAAAAAACAGGTATGATTGAACCAAGCAAGTATAATGTTGTTTAATATAAACACTAAAAAAATAAACAGATTTATGAAAGCATATAAATTGTTCACCCCTGAAAAAGTTGGATCAATTGAAGTAAAAAACCGAATTGTAATGTCGCCCATGACCCGCTGCCGGGCTATAGGCAATACCCCTAATGAACTGATGGCCGAGTATTACAGGCAGCGCTCAGGCGCCGGCCTCATCATAACAGAAGGCACTGCTCCTTCGCCCAATGGCTTAGGCTATGCCAGGATACCAGGCATTTATAGCAACGAGCAGGTGCAAGGCTGGAAAAAAGTTACCTCCGCCGTTCACCAGGCTGGCGGAAAAATTGTTGTTCAACTTATGCACACCGGCCGTATCAGCCATCCGTTCAATATGCCCGAAGGAGCCAAAGTGCTTGCACCATCGGCGGTAAAACCGGCCGGGCAAATGTGGACTGATGCCGCCCAGATGCAGGATTTTCCGGTTCCTACTGAAATGACAGCTGACGACCTGGAACTTACAAAAGCAGAATTTGTTACCGCTGCCAAAAATGCGATGGAAGCCGGTTTCGACGGGGTTGAACTTCACGGGGCAAATGGCTACCTGCTCGAGCAGTTTCTATCGCCTGTAAGCAACATTCGCACCGATGCCTACGGTGGAAGTATTGAAAACCGCTGTCGATTTGTACTGGAGGTAGTTGCTGCCGTTGCCGGTGCCATTGGTAAGGATAAAACCGCTATCCGTTTGTCGCCCTACGGCGTTGCCAGCGATATGCCGCTTTACCCCGAAATTGACGCCACGTACGATTATCTCTCGAAACAACTGAACACCATCGGGATTGCCTACATTCATATCGTTGATCATTCTGCCATGGGAGCCCCGGCAGTACCGGCTGAAATTAAAAATACCATCCGTAAAAACTTTGCTAATACGGTTATTCTTGCCGGTGGTTACGACCAGGACCGAGCAGAATCTGATCTTGAGAATGGGCTTGGAAACCTGGTAGCATTCGGCCGGCCACTGATCAGCAACCCCGACCTGGCAGATCGTTTTAAAAACAATTACCCGCTTTCGGCCGACCTGAAAATGGACCTGTTTTATACCGCTGACGAAAAAGGATATACCGATTATCCCACCTATAAAGCTTAAATATATAGGCTTACAAGCCTGCAATTCAGAGCCCTATCCCTCCCTGCCGCGCTACGCTTGCCGAAGCCGCCGGGAGGGAATATCGGGCATCAAAACTAAAGCCCTTTAAAGGATGTAAAGTTTTGCCGGTATTCCAGATATAGATCTTTTCCTGAAAGTACCACAACTCTTCCTGAATGTGTAACCACCCCGGCAAAGAAGCGTAATACCTTTGCATCATCAAAAAATTAACCATTAACAACCCATTAAAAATGAACACCATGAAAAAGCAAATATTTTTAGCTATTACAGCATTAACCGTTGTTTTCTTCTCGTTTACGACAGTTACCAACACCGATTGGACCAACGACACCGCGCACTCAAAACTGGGCTTCAGCGTTACCCATATGATGATTTCGGATGTGGAAGGCTATTTTAAGAAAGTAAACATCAAACTTACCACCACCAAGCCCGATTTTACTGACGCCGTGGTTGAAGTAACTGCAGATGTGGCTTCTATCAACACCGATAACGAAAAACGCGACGGCCACCTGCAAAGCGAAGATTTCTTTGATGCAGCCAAATACCCGGCTATTACCTTTAAAAGCACCTCGTTTAAAAAAGGCAAAACAGCCGGTACCTATGTTGTAAAAGGCAACCTGACCATGCACGGCGTTACTAAGCCGGTTACTTTAACGGCTGTTGCCAAAACCGGTGTACATCCGATGAGCAAAAAGTCCATAGCAGGTTTTAAAATCAGCGGCACAGTGAAACGTTCCGATTTCGGGATTGGTGGAAGCACACCAACCGCTATTGTAGGCGACGAAGTGACAATTGATGCCAATGCTGAGTTCAGCAAAAACTAATGCAATTCGTATATTCACATCTAATGAAGAGGCTTTCGGGCCTCTTTTTTTATTTATGGAATCTGAGGTTGCGGGTTATAAAGGGTATGTTTTTGCATTAATCTTTTTTGAACAAAATGGAGATATGGCTGAAGCTAATTGTTATCATCAAACACAATTTGCCAATCACAATTTTTTAAATCGTTTAAATCAAATTTAAATGATTTTATAATATTGTTATGCATTAGGACTTCATGCCATCCAAATTTCACAATCGAATCATTCGAAACAATGAATATTCTCATCTTCCCGTTTTCGCTATTCCTTATATAATTATCCCATGAACGAGGCCTTTCATCAAGCAAAACAGTTTTTTTGGCTCCTACTTTGTAATAATGATCTATAACTGAATCAGCATAAAAAACATATGGAGTTCTGATAGAATCATTCTGTGAAATAAAGCAATATATAGGCTTTGAAGAGTTGTTAATAATAATTATTTTCCTTGTCTCAAGCGCTTTGTCCAGACAGCTATTTAAAAAAGGCACAATAATTAGCAGAATTATTACCTTCCTCATTTGTAAATTATCTGAATAATAATAGTATAGTTTACCATTGCTCGAACATGTCTTTGCTAGTGCAAACGTATAACTTGTGAGTAATTAATACTACAAACTTAACAATATTACAGTTAATTAAAATGATTTGCCGTCCTAATTTGCTTAGGTGTGGGGGGCTGGTTTGCAGGCT
>CALCJE010000251.1 GCA_937965665.1 uncultured Bacteroidales bacterium | reverse complement strand
ATTATTATCTTTTTCATTTTTCTCGTTTTTAAGATTATTTGGAATAGTAACGAACCGGGTCTTTAGCTAATTCAGGATCCTGGAGTAGTTCGCTGGCAGGTACCGGCAGGTACATATGGTCCTCAGTAAATGTTACATATACTGGATTTTCATACTGCCCGCGGTTTTGCTTTTCGATAATTGACTTGGCTTTGGCATATCCCTGGCGCTGAATGTCGAACCAATAATCGCCTTCGAATGCAAATTCCATGCGTCGTTCGTGCATAATATCATCCTTTGTAATCGTGGACTTGGATGCCAGTCCTGCACGATTGCGTACACTGTTGTATGCGTTTAGTGCATTAGCATCTGAAGTAGAACCATTTTCACCGAGTATGGCTTCTGCGTAAATAAGGAGTACATCGGCATAGCGCATCATCATGAAATTCTGTCCGGTGTTCATTCCCAATACAGGTTCTCCACCGTATTTACTTCCCGGTCCAACCACGTATTTAGCTATATTCGAACGTGTACCGTTCTTTTCGCCACCATGATCAGTAGATTGGATGGTGTCATACACATAACCATTGGCCATAAAGGCATTGTACCCGGCATCAGCATTCTGTGGTTTCCAGCTTGGCATGGTCCAGCCATGTTCCATCACTGTTGCAGGACGTCTTTTATCACCCGGCTCCCATGATTGCATAAGATCAATAGAAGGACGGAAAAGTTCCCACATATTTGCTTCGGATGTATTGAGATTGTTCGGGCCACGGTCTGCCATCAGCTGGCAGCCAGCTCCCCATGGATTTCCTGTAAGCTGGTACTGAATGGAAAAGATGGATTCAATATTGTTGTTCATCGAACTGCTGTTGAACATCTTGGCATAGTTTTCAGTAGGAACCAGCTGGTATTTAGCCGAATTGATCACTTCGAGAGCCTTTGCAGCTGCGTTGGTGTAATCTTTAGCGTACAGGTACATTTTAGCCAAATATGCTTTGGCCGAATATTTGGTTGCACGACCTGGTACATCACTGTCGGGTAATCCGGCTTCGGCCAGTTTCATTTGTTCGATAGCATACCTCAGTACATCTTCCTTTACATATCGGGGAATGTTAAAGTTGCCTTCAAGTGCTACTTTGCCCGGATCATCGATAATAGGTGCATCGCCAAAAGTGCGTACAATATAAAAGTATGTTATACCCAGCACAAAATGACACTCTGCAATACCCGGATCAAGAATGGTAGCATCGCCGCCAACGGTCTTTTTGAGTTCGAAGGCTTGCAGGTACGAAGCTGCCCAGCCGCCAACTTTGTAAAAAGCAGTCCAGCAATAGCTTACCAATGGAGTAGCTGCTGATTGTGAGAAATTAACGAAGGCAGAATAATCGCCATTGCCTTCATAGGAATGCGAGTTACCTGACATTACATCGCCTATATCATCCAGGCCACGGCTCATAAAACCAGCCCAGGGCAATCCACTGTAAAGTGTACTGGTAGTCGCTCTTACTTCATCAGCAGTATTGTACGAATTATCAACTGTAACGCTTGTCAGTGATGTCCTTTCAGTAAAATCTTTACTGCAGGAAGTAATGCTAATAAGCGCTATTACAAGGATATATGTGATTTTGTTTTTCATTTTCTTACGGTTTTTGTGTTTAACCCAACGGGGCATATCAGAATTCTACATTAACTCCAAAAGTGATAGTCCTTGGATTGGGATAGTGACCCTGGTCAACATTCATCAGGGTAACACCATTATCGTACGAACCGATTTCAGGATCGTAACCTGAATAGTTCGTGAAAGTGTAGAGGTTCTGAGCTGACATGTAAACCCTGAGGTTCGACATTTTGATTCGCTGCACTAAATTCTGTGGCAAACGGTAACCAATGGTCAGGTTCTGAATACGGAGATACGATCCATCTTCTATATAGCGGTCGGAGATGTACGTGTTGTTGGAGTTGGTAGTGGTGAAACGCGGTAATGCTCCGTCAGTATTAGTTTCGCTGTAGTGATCCAGTACATCCGACATTTGATTCAGGTAGGCGTTGTTCAAACTTGTTAGCTGCCATTTCAGGAAGTTAAAGATTTTAGCGCCATAACTTCCCTGGAGGAACAGTGATGCATCAAAGCTCTTGTAGGTGAAGTTATTGGTAAAACCAAAAGTGAATTTTGGAATCGGGCTGCCAATATATGTCATATCTGCATCGTCAATTTTACCATCCGGCTGACCGGTAAGTTTTCCATTAGCATCTTTACCGTTAATATCCTTGTAACGCACATCTCCTAACCAGGTGTGTATTTCATCTTTAGGATAGCCGAACTGGGGCAAGGATGCATCAAGTTCATCTTGTGTACGGATAATACCATCGCTCAACAGCCCGTAGAATGAACCAATAGGCTGACCCGGTGCTGTGTAGGTGAGATTGTAACCTGCATAATAAACGGACCCTATAATTGCTGAGCTCTCGTTAAGCAGTTTATCAAGTTTATTGGTGTAGTGCGAATAGATAAGGGATGTTGTCCACGAGAAATTATTATTGGTGACATTGTGGCTGGTAAGGCTGATATCAACTCCCTTGTTTGTCATTTGTCCGATATTTCCGATCGGGGCTTTCAGGTCGTTCCAGTTCGAGCCAATACCCAGGAAAGTAGGGCCTGTTGAGAACAGTAACATATTGCTTGTAGTCTTACTGTACAGGTCAAGAGTCATATCAACACGATTTTTGAAGAAACTCAGATCGAGACCAACATTCGAGGTTATAACTTTTTCCCAACCGAGATCAGGGTTGGCTATACCATACAGGTAGTTGGTGGCTACGCCGTTAACAGTACCGAAACCGGCCGGGCCAGGCCAGATGCTGATATTTGAAGTATAAGGTGGGCTGGGTGCTCCACTGGGTAGGTTCTGATTTCCAACACCACCATAGCCTAACCTCAGTTTGGCATACGATACAAGATTTTTCTGCGATTCCATGAAGGACTCATTGGTAATTGTCCAGCCTAAAGAGAGGCCCGGGAAATATCCCCATTTGTTATTAGGACCAAAGTTCGATGAGGCATCCCCGCGATAACTGAATGAAAGTGAGTACTTATTGTTGTACATATAGTTAGCACGGAAGAAGTATGATTCCATCGACCAGTCGCCTTTACCGCCACCAAGTTCCCAGGTAGTCTGGTCTGTGCTACCTGCATTCAGATCGTGAATGTTATTGGTAAGGTCCAGTTTGGTGCCCGAAATCTGCTCCCAGTAGGAGTATTGGGCTTCGTGGCCGGCAGTAGCTGAAATATTATGCTTGCCTAAAGTCTTATTGTAATTCAGATAAACACGTGCTGCCCAGAAATAACTATTGTTACGGGTATCAATAAGCTTACTCCTGAGTTCACGGGGACCAACATTGGCTGCATCCTGGTAAGCAATGTTATTATGGTTGCCAAGCTGATATGATACTTCACCTTTCAGCGACAGGTCTTTCATGAATTTGACCTCGGTATACATATTACCAAATATCTGAGTCATCACAACCTTGTTACCGCGGGTAAGGCTGTTTGCAACAGGGTTGTCCTGCGAATACTGTATGCCGCCTACGGTTTGTCCGCCGCCCCATGTTCCGTCAATATTTTTAACAGGGGTGAGTGGATTCTGAATACAGGCAAGCCAGATAGTTCCCGAAGGTGCGTTATCAGCAAGTGCTACATTCTGAATGCTCCGCATTATGTTTGCGCTTACGCCGAAATTCAGCCAGCTTTTTACCTGGTGATCGAGATTGAACCGGCTCGATAAACGTTCGTAATCCGATCCTTCGATGTTACCGGTTTGGTTAAGATACGAAGCGGAAGCGTAGTATGAGGTCCTGTCTTTAGAACCGGAGAAACTCAACGCATGGCTTTGGGTATAGCCATTACGGAAGATAGCCTCCTGCCAGTCTGTTCCAGGTCCAAGTATTGTGGGATCTTTAAATTCTTCAGCCGGAGTCATATTTATTTAAGGTAAAACTCCGTTCTGATATTCGGCAAATTGCTGCAGGTCCATTACATCAAGTCTCTTAGCGATCTGTGATGTGCCAAAGTATCCGTCGTAAGTAACTTTCCCGTCAGCTGTTTTACCCTTTTTAGTGGTAATAAGAATAACTCCATTAGCTGCCTGCGAACCATAAATGGCCTGCGACGATGCATCTTTCAACACATCAATGGTTTCAATGTCGTTCGGGTTGAGCCCGGCCAGCATACTATTACCGGTTTGCCCGCGGCCTCCTCCTAATCCGTCGTAACCCGAACTTGAAACTGTGTTTGAAGTAAATGGTACTCCGTCAATAACAATGAGTGGGTCGTTGCTGTTGATCGTTGTTAAACCCCTGACCCGAAGAGCAACACCTCCACCAGGCTGACCGCTGTTGCTTGTTACCGAAACTCCGGCCAGTTTGCCTTGCACGGCCTGGTCGATACCGGTAACAGGTAGGTTCTTAAGTTCTTTCTGGCTTACCGAGGAGATAGCCGACGAAACCTGGGTTCGTTTCGCTGTTCCGTAACCGATTACAACCACTTCGTCGAGTGCAGTAGCAGCTGTAGCAAGGTTAATTTTTAAGGGCTCGGTGCCGATAGCAACCTCCTGGGGTACCATCCCGACAAAGGTTACAACAAGTGTTTTGGCGGTGGAAGGTACCTGTAAGGTGAACTTTCCATCCAATCCCGATGTGGTGCCAATGGTAGTACCTTTCACCACGATGGTTGCACCCGGAAGTGATTCGTTGTTTTCTCCATATACTGTGCCTGTAACCGGCTTGGTTTGCTGGGCAGATACATGTAGCGAAAATCCTAATACAACAAAGCAAATGAGTGCAAATGTTTTGAGTAGTTTATTTTGCATAACTGGTTTTATTTGATTATCCAAATGTAGTTGCACTCTTGCCAATTCGATAATACTATTTTATCACTTTATTGCGAATAATTGATGATACTTGTATGATGATTCAGATCGTCAATTGGAATAATAGGATTTAATATATTGATAAATAGTAAATTAAATTAATTTTTAATATACTTTTCAGGTGCAAATGAGGTTGAAAATTAGTTGTATTAATCTTACACTAAATCTACAAGAAGGAAAGTTAAATTGCAAAAATCATATTTAAAGGCCGACGCTCCCGGAGCTCCTTTAATGCTATATTCCATCAATAGGACTGGATTCACGCCCCGGCCAGCTTTCGATCTGGCAGTATTTATCGGGGGAAATAAAAATTTTATCAGAACAATTTACATTCATTATCCTGACACCAGGATATTGCTGCTGTTGGCCCTATAGTTAATGAATATAGAACCATAATGCCCGATGCATGCCTCAGTATAGTTAAAAGCAAAGCCTCGGCTGCGTTTGCAGTCAAACACTATATATGTTCTCAGTTTTGGTGAGGTTGCATCAACAAGCTGTACCGCTCACCCGATTATTGGGGCGCATAAGCTGAGGGCACTGCGACTGTTGCCATTTATTATATAGGTTCTGAAGTAATAAATTTAATTTGATTGGAAACCTGGCAGCACACGATACCGGAATCGGAACGATAAATAGCAGATATAATGATTGTTATTACACTGGCAAAAAATGTGTACAACCCTTGAAGCGAAAGCCAGGGCTGCATAGCACAGGTTTTAATTTAATTATGCTGGTTAAGCTGTAACAAATATGAGTGGTTCCACGTCATAGTTTTTAAACACCTTATAACTATGAAGAAAATAAATAACTGTATTGCGCTCATAATGGTGGCGCTTGCGCTGCCGTTTCTTTCGGCTGCTAACCCGGTAGCCGGCAATACTGCCGTTTCCGGAAATCAGAAAGTAATTACACAAAATCGCAGCGTAACTGCATTTCATGCTATAAAAGTGAGTGGTGGAATTGATGTGGAACTGCTCCAGGGCAAAGAGCTGAAATTGCAGGTTGAAGCCGACGAAAACCTGGTGCCCCTTATTCGTACCGAGGTGAAGGACGGGGTTTTAAACATTTATCATGATGAATCCATCCGGAATGCGAAAACCATGAAAATTCATCTCACGTTTCAGAATATAGATGCGATTATGGCCAGTGGTGGTTGCGATATAGAATCAAAACAGAAACTGGGCTTTGCTTCACTTAAAACCGATCTCAGCGGTGGCTGCGACCTGAAACTTGATATGAAAGCTGGTAAACTCAACTGTATTCACAGTGGCGGCTGCGATGCCATATTTACGGGTGAAGCCGAAAATGTTAAACTGAGTGTGTCTGGCGGCTGCGATGTAAATGCCTCGGGCCTTGTTGCGAAAAACTGTACCGTTGATGCCAGCGGCGGATCGGATGTTGAAGTTAATGTGAAAGGCGAGCTGAATATGAAGGCCTCCGGTGCCAGCGATATCACCTATTCCGGAAATCCTTCCAAGGTTAAGCAGAGCGCACAGGGAGCCTACGATATCGAGGCAAAGTAAATGTTCAGCTATTTGCCGAGCTTTATAAAAGTATGCCTTTTTAAGTTACAGTAACTATAAAACCTTACCCTGGTATAAAACCGAAACCACCTGCAAAACTCTGGTTTGCAGGTGGTTTTTTGTGTTGTTTGGTTTGGGTTGATCATTGCGGCCTAAAATCATTAACAATTTATCCCAATCCTTTATTCATTATAATATTGGCATCGATAGGCCTGTGTACAGCAATTGTATTTCGAGATCGGGAAATCGACGAATAAAACTAACCTGAACAAATTGAGGTGTTATTTTAAGTAGATAAGACGGATATTTTCTGAAATGAAAACGGCTCAATGCAAATTAAATCACATGGCAGTAAAAATGCCTTTGAAGTTGTAGCTTGATCTGCGTGCTAATCCAAAGGTATACAATGCCTTATGCAAAATATGAGCATGTTGTGGTTTTTGTCATTTGCTTAGATTATTTTTACCTTAAATTAGCCTTTATTCACAGGCCAATGTAACTTTGTCACTTCCAGGCGCACAGGTTCACATCCGGCCGGAAATTAGTTTTTATAAACAAAGAATTGCTAAAAAATGGAGTTTTTTTCTAACAATAGAGCTCTTATTGGTAACCGGGTAAAAGGAACCCGCTCCGATTGCCATGTTACTATGGAGCTTACCGAAGAGGGTGGAATTCAGCTTGAACTGATCAGCAAGGTTGAAAGTATGTTCGGCGATGATATCCGCAGGTTAATAAACGATATACTGTCATTTTACGGGATTAGTAATGCACGGCTTCTTTTTGAAGATACCGGGGCATTGTCGCTCGTTATTGCTGCCAGGATGGAAGCCGCGATTCGTCAGCTAACCGGGAATGATCGCGAATACCTTTTGCCGATGCTGACAGAAAACAACTACGAAACCACCCGCGACAGAAACAGAATTTCACGTCTTTACCTGCCGGGGAATACACCTAATCTGATGATAAATGCTGGTATTCATAAACCCGACGGCATAATCCTCGACCTCGAAGATGCAGTGGCTCCCGACAAAAAATACGAAGCGCGATTCCTGGTACGCAATGCACTGCGGAATATCGATTTTTATGGTGCTGAACGGATGGTTAGGATCAACCAGGTACCTGCTGGCCTGTCCGACCTCGAGTTCGTAGTACCCCATAACGTGAATCTCGTTCTCATTCCCAAATGCGAAAGTGCTGAACAAATCAGGCTTGTGAATGAGAAAATCAGGGAGTTAATGATTAAACATGAATTGAAGGGGAATATATGGCTGATGCCGATTATCGAAAGTGCGCTGGGTGTATTAAAAGCGCTTGAAATTGCCCAATCCGAAAACGTTGTTGCAATAGCCATCGGCCTCGAGGATTATACTGCCGACCTTGGAACCCGGCGCACACAGGAAGCAAATGAATCATTTTTTGCCCGGAGTATGATAGTGAATGCATGCAAAGCTGCCGGCATACAGCCAATTGATTCTGTTTTCAGCGATGTAAATGATATGGAGGCGCTTAAAGAAACCGTACTCCGTTCAAAATCACTCGGATTTGAAGGAATGGGATGCATTCATCCTCGTCAGATCAGGGTGATTCACGAGAATTATGCCCCGGATAACGACGAATTAGAAAAAGCCAAGAAAATAGTAAACGCATTTATTGAAGCTAAAGCGAAGGGATTAGGGGTAGTGTCGCTGGGTACAAAAATGATAGATGCACCGGTTGTAAAGCGCGCTCAAAAAATTATTGACCAGACTATAGTCATGGGTAAACTTTCACTAAACTGGCAAGATGAATTTTTTAATTCATAAAGAAACTGGAAATAGAATCAGCTTTTAATTGATTGGAAACGCATGTCAAAATACGATAAATTAACAAAAAATGCAGTGGGGCGTATTGTTCCGCAGGTAGTTAACGGGAATGATGCTGTTCCGTTTTTAGGTGTTGGTAAATTCAAACCTAATGGTCGCAAATATGGCCCACCCATTGTTTCGGCTTCCGATTACCCTGAAGATGGGAATAAAGTCCTTCCTTCTCTTAAAGAAGCATTGATCAGATCTGGGATAAGTGACGGAATGACCATTTCTACACATCATCATTTTCGTAACGGTGATATTATCAGCAACCAGATATTTGATATAGCTAATGAACTTGGGATCAAAAACCTGACCTGGGTCCCTTCAGCCTCGTTTGAATGCCATTCACATTTAATCAAATACCTGGAAAATGGAGTCATACATCATATTGAGGGAAGTATGAATGGCGCCTTAGGGCGGTTTACATCCGAAGGGAATATGGCAGGTCTTGGAATTCTCCGTTCACATGGCGGACGTTACCAGGCAATTCAGGATGGCGAAATACATGTTGATATTGCTGTAATTGCAGCTCCAACAGCAGATTGTTTTGGTAATGCAACCGGCGACAGGGGAGCTGCTGCCTGCGGTTTGCTGGGTTTTGCGCTTGCTGATTCGCAATACGCTGATAAGGTAATTGTTGTTACCGATAACCTGGTCCCTTTTCCTTGTGTTCCCTGGCAGATTCAAGGCAATTACGTTGATCATGTGGTAGTGGTGGACCAGGTAGGGATCCCTGAAAAAATTATTTCAGGTACAACTGAAATAACAAAAAGCCCCGACAGGCTGCTCCTGGCTGAAATGACGGCCCGGTTCTGTATGGAAACCGGGATTGTTCACGACGGGTTCTCGTTTCAGGCTGGTGCAGGTGGTACTGCATTATCCATAGGAATATATTTTGCCGAATTGCTTCGCAAACAAGGCATGAAAGCCCGTTTTGCCCGCGGCGGCAGCAATAAGTACCTCGTACAAATGCTGGAGGAAGGTTTAGTTGATTATATCCTGGATGGACAAACCTTTGACCTTGAAGGCGTTCGTTCGATGCGCGAAAATGCGGGGCATGTCAATACAAGCCCTTTTACAAGCTACAACTACCATGGCAAAGGAAATTTTGCCCAGTTTGTTGATGTGGTAATTCTCGGTGCTACTGAAGTTGATGTTAATTTCAATGCCAACGTGGTAACACATTCTGATGGTTATCTTTTACATGGTATCGGCGGGTGGATGAATTGCCTGTTTTCGAAATGCGTTATCCTTCCAATCCCTTTGTTTCGCGACCGTATGCCGGTTATATGCGACGAGGTTACCACTATTTGCGGCCCGGGAGAACTCATAGATGTAATTGTTACCGAAAGAGGTATTGCTATTAATCCACTACGCCCTGATTTGCTCGAAAAAATGAAAGGCAGTTCCCTGCCCATAAAATCCATTCATGAATTGAAAGCCGAGGCCGAAAAAATTTGCGGTAAACCTCAAAAAGCTCATCTTACGGATGAAGTGGTAGCAGTTATAAAGTGGGTTGATGGAACCGTGATCGACTCAGTGTTCCGGATCGATAAATAAATTTATAAGCTGAACAAAGTTTGAAACCTGGTTAAAAGTGACCAGGCAGAAGCTCTATTTAAACCAGGAAAAATGGGACCGGTTAAAAGACGATATTGATTGCGCCGGTTAAAATTGAGACCAGTAACATGACCATGGTTGTAGCTACCGCCCATTTTAAAGTAAAACGCTGGTGGTCACTAAAGCTAACACCTGCCAACCCTACCAGTAAATATGTGGATGCAACCAGGGGGCTGAGCATGTGAACCGACTGGCCTAATAATGATGCCCGACCGATTTCGACAGCTGTAACTCCGAAATGCGAAGCTGTTTTGGCAGTTAAAGGAACAATCCCATAAAAATAGGCATCATTGCTCACAAAATAGGTGAATGGCATTGAAGTAAGCCCGGTAACAATTCCCATGTTAGGTCCCAATGAATCAGGGATAATCTGAATAAAACTTTGTGCCATGGCATCCAGCATTTTGGTTCCTGATAAAATGCCTGTAAATATACCTGCAGCAAAAACCATCGATCCTACTGATAAAGCGCTTCCTGCATGTGCAGCCAGCTTTTTACGCTGATCATCAAGGCTCGGGAAGTTGATTATTAAAGCAAAAGCAAGGCCGATCATAAATGTTACGGCAATAGGTAATAATCCCGATACCAATGCAATAATCAATACAATTGTGAGCAGCAGGTTAGTAAAATAAATTTTTTTATTCCCGATTTCTTTGCTTTCAGGAACATCAATATGCACTTTTCCTAATCGTTTACGCTCCTTTAATCCAAAGTAATAAGCTACAAATAAAACCCAGACAATTGAGGCCAGCATACTGGGAATAATTGGATTAAACAGTTCGGTGGCGTTTAGGTGTAATGCGCTCAGGCAGCGAGCGTTTGCCCCGGTCCAGGGCAGTTTAATCATAATGCCAACACACAAGGTAAGGATGGCTGTAAGAATGAGCGGATTTATTTCGAGCCGTTTATAAATCGGTAGCATTGCTCCAACTATGATCAGGTAGGTTGCAGCGCCGTCTCCGTCCAGAGCCACAACTAACGAAAGGATACACGTGCCCACAATAACTTTAAGCGGATCTCCTTTTGCAATTTGTAGTATTTTAATGATCAGGGGTTCAAAAAGTCCGACTTCGAACATGATCCCAAAATATAGAATCCCGAACATGAGGAGTACACCCGTGGGTGCAGTTGCCTTTAACCCATCTTCCATCATTTTACCTAATTCAACTGCACCAATTCCTGCAAAGAGACCGAATAGGATTGGGATCAGCGTGAGGGCAACTAAAGGAGAAAGCTTTTTCATCATGATCAGCGTGATGAAAGTTGTAATCATCCCCAAGCCAAGTAAGGCCAGTATGGTTTCGCTCATGGATAGTTATGTCAGTTTTTAGGATTCATTAATAAATTTAATACTACAGTATTGGTGCTAAATAGTTCGTAACGGTTTTACAGGTTAAAAGAAAGAGGTAACCGTTTTTCAATAAAAAAAACGGTTAACCTCTTCTTAATCAACTACCAATTTTCTTTTAATTAGGCGTATTCATTCAAGTGTTTCATTCAAAAGTAAACAATCGATGGCGCGGAGCAACCTAATAGGTGTAGTCCCATTCTTCCGTCGAACTATCAGCAGCATTAGTCTTTACAATCTTTATGATCCTGTTTTTGGAATCCCTGGTATACGCAAAGGTGGCTGTTTTCTTAACAACAGGATCGGCAGTTGGGTTCCAGTAGGTGAAAGAATCAATCAGTTTAGTGTTGGGCCTGCCATACAAATTACCATAGGGTTTCCAATCGGAATCGGATATGGTAGCCTGGTAAATACCTTCCACGTTAGCATCAGGCAGGTAAGTGAACACTTTTATCTGGGTGGTATCGCCGGCATCGTTGAATTTAATGATTTTGCTGATATTGCCATCCTTTATTTCAATTTCACGTTTTTTGGTATTTACGCCAAAAAACTCATTGAATGTTACCCCAAAACCGGCAGCATCGTATTCATATCCGAGATAATCTCCGCCGCCCTGATCGTCTTTTGTAATGTAACCTGATTCATTCAGTTCATAGGTTGCATATACTGAATTATCATCCTTTGTGAGGGTAAGTTTACCGGGTTCTGAATAATCGTAGGTTAAAGTCTTATCCACTGATCCTGCCCACAGGTTAACCATTTGAGCTACCCTGCCTGATACATCATAAGTGAAATCCCACTCTTCAATATCAGTCTGCCAGGTTGCATGAAATGCAACTGATTTTATGGTACTGTTATCCTTGATACAACGAACTGATAACCCACCTCTTTTACCCGGGTTGTATGTTGCATTGAGGTTCAAAACATCGGCGTCACCGGTCATGTATGCAGCATTACCGTTTGTTGTCGAAAAGTCGGTTGCGGTCCATAAATAACAATAGTTAGGATCGTTAAATACGCCACTCGGGCTGCGCTTGCCATTTCCTTTTGCTGTAAATCCGCTTGCGTTTGTAGCCGGAGGTTCACTGCCTGCAATCCACGAGTCAATAGCCGGATCTTTCAGTTTAATAGCTGCAACTTCAAGACCACCCAGTGCCTGGCCCAATGTATCGTACTCACCAATTGATGGCAGGTGCCAGCCAACCGGAGCTATATTGCGAGCATCGTTTGCAGCCCACCAGTTGTAAAGTTTTCCGAATGTTGCGTTGGTCGAAGCATCGTTGTTTTTGTAACACCATGCACCGGTAACCAATGCTGTATTTCCCCATTCAGCATCAACGGTAATGTTAGGGATATCAGCACCTGTCCTGTATTTTGTAGTTGCCAGGTTTTCAGCCATCCAGATCTGACCTCCGATTTTTACGGTTGCATAGTAATTGCCTGAAGCATCTTTACATTCGATAAAATCGAAATTTATGGTCTTACTGCTGGTGGGAACATCAGTAACTATTGTAGCATAATTACCTGATATGCCTTTATACAGCATGATATCACCCGGTGTATATTCCAGGGAGGTTGCTGTCGTGGTGCTCTTAAGCGGGGCTTCATATTTTGTTTCCTCAACACCCTGAAAAGAAATATCGGCCTTGCCGTTGTTGCCGGAAACACTGATCATTTTTCCGGACAGGGCGTATCCTGCACCCTGAACGCTGATAACATATGCACCGGTGCGTAAAGAAACCCTGAAAGTATTGGTTCCTTTTTGTAAATTTTGTGCATAGTAGGCAACCCTTCTGCCATCCATACTGTAAACACTGATACGGGCATTGCCAGCCTGGGCTGCATAAAACGAAACATTTGAGCTTCCTGCCACTGAGCCGGTAATACGCAAACCTTCATTCACGGAGTTCAAGGGTTTAACGGCAGTATTGATTACATTCAAAACCAATACTTCACCACCTGGCACTGTAACCGATGTGCCTTTTGTTACATTTTGTGCTTCAACACTTCCAACAGTTGTGCTTTTACCCGATCCGGTGAAGGAAATGGTATAATCAGCTGCGAATGCCTGTAATGTTCCGAAGAACACGTAAGCTAAGGCAAAGAATGCCAAAAAGTAGTTTTTTTTCATTGCTTTTTTTTTAAGGTTAAACATTAATTGATTGAAGATAAAATTAATCGGTGATTTAATTTCCGGCCAGGATAATCAGCGCCAGACCTGCTGTGAAAAGTAAAAACATGAATGCGAGTAATGTATTTATTGATTTGGTAGCGCCTTTGAATTCTTTCCAGATAAAAACACCCCAGAAAGCGCCAATCATGGTAGCTCCCTGGCCCAGCCCGAACGAAATAGCGTAGCCTGCTTTATTGGCTGCCAGAAGGCTTAACGCGGTTCCAAGCGCCCAGATCATTCCACCAATAATTCCGGAAAGGTGGCTTTTGAAATTACCTTCGAAATATTGTTTGAAGTTAACCGGAGTGCCTTCAATCGGTTTTTTCATGAGGTAAGTATTGAAGAGGAAATTACTGATAACAATACCAATCATGAAGAAGAAAAATGCGGCATACGGAGTCAGTTTGCCGGCTTCGGATAATCCGGCAGCTGTTGCTTCCGGGTCAGTTGCAATAGCTTTTGCCACAAAACGGAAGAACCAGGCCATTAAAAATCCAGCGGCAACCGAGAGGAGAATTCCATTGGCTGATGCTTTTTGTTTGACTACTGCATGCTTTTTATAGGCAATCGCATCCAGAATAATTGCAACTACAACAATACCAACACCCAGAAAAAGCAAGAAAGGATCGCCTTTAGGTGTTGCAATATAATTGATGAGTACGCCTAAAACCATTGCAATCCCAACTCCCACAGGAAATGCAATAGCCATACCTGCTACAGAAATGGCGGCCACCAGAAGTATATTCGAGAGGTTAAAGATGATGCCGCCTAAAATGGGATTAAGAATACTCGAGGTGCTGGCCTGTTTAATGCTTTCTACAAAGCCCATGCCTACACTTCCGGTGCTTCCTAAAGTGAAACCAAAAAGAAGGGAGAACAGCAGAATACCTATTACATAATCCCAGTAGAAAAGTTCGAAGCGCCAGCTTTTGGCGGCCATTTTCTGTGTATTGGCCCACGATCCCCAGCAAAGCATGGTAATAAATGTGAGAATAACTGCCAATGTGTAACTACTTACGATAAACATGGTTTTTAGTTTTAGTTAGTATTAATTTGTTATTGGATTTTCAAGTACTCACTGTTAATTCTTCTCAGGGTGCTGAATCAGGAAGTTTTTCTCCCATAATTTCAGCTATTTTTTCATTTGTTTACTCAGGCTGATGATCTGTTTCGGGCTGTTCCTTTGTTTCCCGACCCCGTTTCCCGAATTCACTACTTTGCTTTCCCGTTTTAATTACATTTTATTATTTCAGCCACATGCCTTTATTTACCTGTGAAATCTTTTTGCTGTAAAGTTGATCATCTCGGGTAATCCTTGCATGAACCAGTCGAAGCTACCTTTGCCTTCACTAACCCTGTATTCATGCTGCAGTTTTATATTGCGCAGCTGAATATGGGCTAAACCGTTTCCTTCGTAATATTTGCCTTGGTCAGGAGCCGCAATGAAAAATACTGTTCGTTCAAGTGCTTTAGTATCCTTCTCTGTAAGCGACCCGAAAATGTAGTCTTTCATCAAAAATCCATCCGCTACAATGCAGCAGCAGAACTGCTCCGGCTTTATGGCAGCTGATATCACATCAGTCGCTTCATCCTGGTATCCTGCTAATGCCCGAAAGCGATATCCTTTGCGAATTCTAAGTTTCTGTTCAAGCAAAGGCAGTAATGTTTCTATGCGTTTAGCCTTTTGATCTGTCAGAAATACCAATATGATAGGGCTCACCATATTTTTCTGAATCTCGTAATCTACACTCGCTGAAATAAGCTTGCATTGTGATTTCGAAAAATTACCTGCAAAATAAATAACAGGGTACAGCCTGTTGGTCTGTTCATATTCGGAGGGCACATAAGCATATACATCCTGATTATCAATTGCAATTGTAAGTAATTGCTTTTCTGGCAATTGGTTTGTTTTTGCTTTCGATGCGATATCGCCGCGATATGCCTTACCTTCAAATGAATCACTTATAAACCGCAAAGCATTTGGCAGTGCTGAACACCAGTACTGAAAACTGTGACCTCCGTCGCGTACCCTGAAGTTATGAGGAATATTAAGGTTGCGCATTAATATGTGCAATTCCTCATTGCTCCGGCAAAGCGTCTGCTCTTTGTCTCCATTATCAATATATATGTTCAGTTTTTTTATGTCGGCAGCCGACATTTGTGACAAAATGTAGTATGGGCTATTTTGTTTGTAATACGCTGTTAACCGGTCTTTCCCTTTTAATCCTGGCTCTCCGAACAACCGACCCCATTGATCATCCCAGCCGGAGGCATCTTCTGTAATATATTGTTCATCGGTACGCACTGAAATACTCAGTGGAACTGAAGTGCCAAATACATCTGAATGTTTCAGGTGCAGGTTCAGGGCACCAAAACCACCCATGGAATAACCCATCAGGGCACGATGTTGACGGTCGCGTTTTGTCCGAAAAATACTATCAATGTATGGCACCAGTTCTTTCACGAACATATCCTGGTAAAGGAAAGTTCCTTTATAATCATTCACATAATAAGTGCGGAATGCCTCAGGCATAATAAAAATCATTGGTTTGATTTCTCCACCGGCAACAGCCTTATCGGCATATTGGCTAATCTGGCCATATTCCAGCCATGAGGATTCGTTATCACCAAGTCCATGCAATAAATAAACAACAGGGTATGATTGCTTTACTACATAATAATTTGCAGGCAGACAAACCGAAAAATGGACATCCTGTTTAAGTATTTTACTATGCATGGCCAGGTTTTCCATAATTCGCAATTCTGAGGCTGCAACCTGATTGCATATCAGCAGTACGCTTATAAAAAACAGATAGGCTACTCTTTTCATTTTTATTAGTTTAGATGATCGCTAATATACGCTGCAGATTCATATAGTCCGTTTAAGAAGGACTCATGCGTAGGTGTTCCCCGCCGCACACGGTATTCATGATTTAACTGGTTTTTCCTCACACTCATGTACAACGAATGATATCCCTTGTAATTGATCCCTTTATCCGTGATATCAAGGTAATAACCTATGTCGGGATTCTTCGCTCCGGCATCCGGCGGAATGTTTGCATCAAAAAGAAGACATGCATTCAGTTGTTGTGCGCATGCGGGAACAAGTTGGTAAGCCAATAATCCGGCTTGTTTATTCCCTAGCAGCAAGGTATGGTTACGATCATTAACCGTACGATATTTTGTTTGAACCTGGTTTATAATCTGTTGCAGAATTTCCGCTGTAACAGTGCCTGTTTGCAAAGGAATTTCAACCAGGAGCGAAGCCGGAATTTTGTTTTCGCTCATCATGGTATTGATCAGCGATTGTAATTTTATCGATTCCTCATCCTGAGTAGCAGCATTCCTGTCGTGAAGCGCAACAATGACCGGGTAATACTTTGAATCAGTCAGATATGCAGGAGGTACAGTTACGCTGAATTGAATGCTGGTTCCTTCGGCTTGTTCTGCAAATGTGCGTTCAGCCGGAACAGAAGTGCCCGGATTAACGGGCTCAGGATCAGCCGGATAAGGGATATTCTGAACGGCAGAACTGATAAACCGGAGTGCTTCGGGCAAGGCACTGTGCCAGTAATCCCAGTTGTGAGCACCGTTACGCATTCGGTATTCGTGTGCTATATTCAGGTTGCGAAGCATGTCGTGAAGTGAGTCGTTGGGTTGCGAAAGGTTTTCCTCATCATCGCCGCAATCAAAAAAATAATTCTGACCCTTTAAGGAAACATCGTCCGGATTGGTAAAGAAATAGAAAGGGTTGTTCGCCTTATAATAGTCAGTTAATCGTGCAGCTCCCCGGGTACCTACACCCCCGAATATGGAACCCCATTGAACATCCCAGCCCGACTGCGATTCACTCATATACTGCTGATCCGTGCGGTACGACATACTTAACACTACGCCGGTTTTGAATACGTTCGGGTTTTTTGCAGTTGTGATAAGTGCACCGTAACCACCCATCGAATAACCCATCACAGCCCTGTGCTGGGGATCCTTTATGGTATGGTATAACTGATCTATTTTCGGAACCATTTCATTTATCAGCATATCCATGTATGGGAACCCTCCATCATACTGATTAACCCAGTATGAATTAAAGCCTTGTGGCATCACATAGATCATGGGAACCTTACCGGGATCGTTGGCCTCAGCATACGTCATGATGTCTCCCCAGGTGTACCAGGCAGTTTCATCATCGCCAAAACCATGCAGCAGATACACCACAGGGTACCTCGTATTGGTGGAGTCGTATTGTTTCGGTAACAGAACTGCGTACTTAATGTCGCGGTTGAGGATAGTGCTTTTTAAAATACGGCCGGTTAATAAGCGTACAAAAGGAGGTTTATACGGAGGAGCAGGAGCCTCAGGTTCGGGCTTACAGCTATGCAATCCCATCAGGAGAGGGATCATGACCAACAATAAAAATGTAAACCGCGTCCTTTTCATTTCAGGTTTATTTTTCCGCTATTGTGCCGGGATTGAATGCTTTAAGTGGCGAATCACTGTAAACAACATAGGATTTCAGCGTAATCCTGAAATCGGGATTTTGATTTACCCATCTAATCTCAAGTTTATGATCGCCGTTTTTCAGCATGTATTTGTAAAAAATATCATATTTGCGGATGATGTAGTCGTAAGGCATGCGTACCTGTTCAGTCTTTACGCCATCAATATACACATCCAGCAGAGCCACAAAGTCGCTCTTTGCAACGCCACATTGGCTTTTCACATTGCCCAGCACCACAATTCCATTCCCGGTAAAATCTATTTTTATAGGTTCGTCAAGATAATCTTTCCTGACAAGGAGTTGTTTAGTCGGGTACATTCCGGTAAAAGATTCTTCGTACCTGAGCGTTTCTGGCTGCTGTACTTTAATAGTGATGTTGCCATCTTTAACTTCGCCGCCGTTTTTAGCTACCAGCTTGGTAGCATGTTTGTAACTCAGGTCGTAAATCTGATTTAAAGTAAGATCCGAATACGGAAATTTCAGGTCCTGCACTTTTTCGATGGCGGGTTTCCAGAAGGAAGGAATTTTATCATACCCGATTACGACACCCAGAATACCTGCTGCCGTTGCCGGGTTGCAATCGGAATCCTGTCCGCAACGGGTAGCAATATCCATCGTTTTAAAGAAATCCTTTTCGCCATAAAGCAAGCCAATAACAACATAGGCAGCATTAACGCTTGCATCAATATTGAATGCGTTAAAAACGCCTTCCGGGCAGCCCTTTTCAGAAGTATGTTTCTTTTGAAATTCGAACCAGCATTGTTTCCAATCCGTTGGATATTGCTTGTGCCATTTTATTACATCACTGATGGCCTGGTAAAACCTGCTCTTTTCAGGAATGGGTTTAAGCCCCTGGGAAACGATATAGTCGATATCATCCGAAATAAATGCGGTTGAGTACATGGCTGCCATAAAAACACCGCCATACCAGCCATCGCCATAATTCATAATATGGCCGGTGCGGTCGCATATCTCAGAAGCGGTGTTGATCATTCCCGGCGACATCATCCCGGCAAAGTCAGCTTCGATCTGGAAATCGATATCATCGGCATGGGGATTATTCATCCAGTTGCCTGATGCAGGAGGCATGATTCCGTTCAGAATATTGTACCTGGCGGCCTGGTTAGCATGCCATAGTTTATAATCATCGTGAGCAAATGAAAGCGCAAAGGAGTCGGCCGGAGCATCCAGACCGCAGCGTTCGAGCACTTCAATAAAGGTGAGATCCATGTACACATCATCGTACAAACCCGGATCGGATTCGAAAATTTCCCTGATATAATCATCATACCAAACCATTTGCTGGTAATCTTCAATCATAGTTCCTTTAAACTGGAATTCGGTAGGCCCGCCAAAAGTGCATCCTATGGTTTGCCCGGCCCAGCCGCCTTTAATCTTGTCCTTCAAAACACTTGCTGACAAGGTTACTTTTCCCGAAAGCACAGATGAATTTTCAGTTTTACTTTTGCAGGATGGCTGTAGGAGCAACATTGATATCAGGAGCAACACAGCCGATATCAGAAGAAGAAAATTAATGCTTTTTTTCATTTCGGTGACTATTGGGGTAGGTTACTTACCGGTTGTTTTTCTGAATAAACCATGATGTCATTTATCCTGATTTCGTATTCAGGTTTCGGATTGATCCATTTCAGCGTAACATTGTGTTTGCCTTCAGTGAGTTGGTATTTCCAGGCAGGTTCAAGGCGGCGGGAAGTATTTTTCATCGGCAGTTTAACATGCTCATCGAGTTTCCCATCAATGTAAATATCGAGTTCAGCCACATAAGGATCATCGGGTTCGGCAAGTCCAAAAACTTCGGAACCAACTCTTTTCGAAACACGGTCAATATAATCCTTATCGATTTTTGAATTTTTTACGAGGTTACCATAAAAAATGTATCCGTTTCCAACAAAGTCGTACGAAAGTTCATTGGTGAAAGATTTGTCAAACCTGTCGCGGAAGGTTGGAAATGTTTTTTCGAAATTCTGCTCAAAAGCTACGGCAACAGGCTGTGCAAATGGAATCACAATTTTATCTCCATCAACTTTTCCACCTGCAAGTTTTATCATTTCGGTTGCATGCCTGAAACTCATATCGTAAGCTTTTGACAGCGACATGTCGGTTCCTTCGAAATCCAGTGTTTCAATTTCCTGTAAAGGCTTAAGCCAGAAAGCTGGAATTTTTGAATACCCGAGCATAACACCAAGCACTCCCCCGACAGTTGCCGGGTTACAATCAGCATCCTGCCCGCAACGCGCTGCAATATCAATTGATTTGGTAAAATCACCTTTACCGTATAAAAGCCCGATTGTTGCATATGCTGAATTTATTTTAGCATCAATATCAAACGAAAGAAAAACGCCTTTCGGACAGCCAACATCGTTGTTCCATTTTTTTTGCAATTGGAACCAGGTTGCCTGCCAATCTTCAGGATATTGTTTGTGCCATTTGATTACATCAGCTATACAATCGTGAAATTTAGTTTTTTCAGGAATGGTTTTAATCGATTGCTCCACTATTTCGTTTACATCATTTGATACAAACGCCATGGAATACAAGGCCGAAACATACACTCCTCCATACCAGCCATCGCCGCTGTTCATTATATGTCCAACGCGGTTAGCGATCTCAGTGGCTGAATTTAACATTCCGGGAGTCATTAATCCAATAAAATCAGCCTCAATCTGGAAATCCAGGTCGTCAGCATGCGGATTGTTTTTCCAGTTACCTGAATTTGGAGGCATGATACCATTGAGGATATTGTATCGGGAAGCCTGGTTTGCATGAGCAAGGTGATAAGGCGTTCCGGCCCAATGATGAGCAATAGTATCCATGGAAACATTAATACCATACTTTTCAAATACTTCTACAAAATTCAGATCGGTATAAATGTCATCGAACAACCCCGGCTTTTTATCCCACCAGTATTTTACATAGCCTTCGCGCCAGGGGATATTCTGATAATCAGGAATGATGGAGCCCTGGTACTTGAACTCGACAGGTGCACCATATACAACACCGATTGTTTGGCCTGCCCAGCCTCCTTTGATTTTGTCCCTGAGCTGGTCTGCTGTAAAAGTATTTTCAGTTAATGCCGCTTTATTTGCTGCCTCTTTCTGTTTGCATGAAGCCATAGAAATAAGCAATAATGCTGCAATCACTCCAAATATCTTCCTGGTTATGTTATGCATGATATAAATTTGAATTAATGGTAAACACTGAGTTCAGTAACTGAAGTGAACCCTGAAACATTTTTGGTGTATTTATGCCAGTGCCCTTCAATTTTAGCATCGCCAATGATGCGTATGGCTTTCGTTTCAACCGGATCGAAGCTGATTACATATTCGACAAAGTGAGGCTGGAAAAAGACGATATCAGTTTCAGGTAATGGAGGATTGATGGATGTTTTCTCTACAGGAGTCCATTTCCCGGCATCATTCAGGTATTGAACATTCAAGGATGTAAACCAGCCCCCGAATTCTTCAAGGCAGCCAGTATGCAGGGCAAGCATACTGATTTTCTGAGGCGTTTTCCAGCCATAACCATAATAGTCAACTTTGGGGATTTTTGCTTTCGCAGCCAGGCTGTAAAAAACAGAACCTTCACCGGTGGTTTTCCCATCATTTATTACGTCGACAGTTTTAGCATACATCGGTTTCCCAAAAGTGTACCAACACGAATCCAGAACTTTTTCATTGAGTTCACGAACATTAGCAAGTATAGTATCGGCTGTTGAAGCTATATTTTTTCCACGAACCAGCAGCACGAAATCCTTTGTGATTTTCTGTTTGCCATTATCCAGCTGGAGTGTAATCTTTGAATATCCGGTAACAACAGGTATACCACTAAGTTTCCCATTTGCAAAGCTAAGGCCGGCAGGCAATGTGCCCGAAACCAGGCTCCAGTTGTAAGCCTTATTTGCCGCAGTATAAAAATTAAAGTCTACTGGTTTGTTAACTTCCATTTGTGGCAAGGGGCCAAGGTAAAATTCGAGGGGCGCATTAAAAGCGGCTTCTGCATTGATAGTAAGAACCTGGTTGCCCGGTTTCCCGCTTAGTTTCCCGCCTTTTGATATTACCAGGTCTATTGTTGCTTTTAGCGTACGGTCAATGATATCGGATATTCTGGCATCAGGCAAATCGTAACGGGTAATGTTAATGTACTTGTCGTTGAAAGGGGTTTTCCAGCCTTCAATCGGGAGGTACAGGTTTGCAGGCAGTCCTTTCATGCCGTTAATTACACCCATTAATCCTGCTACGGTTGCAGCCTGGTTATCGGCATCGAAACCCATGGCACACGAAAGATCAAGCGTACGCTGGAAGTTATTCTCTCCATAAAGCATGGCCAGGATGGCACAGGCTCCGTTCAGGTTTGCATTCCATATGGTTTTGGTCATTAGTGGCTCATTGACATAATATTTCTGAGCCATTTCCTGCCTGGCAGCCTTCCAGTCAGTTGGATATTTTGAATGCAGGGCAATCATTTCCAGCGCGGTGGCCTTAAATCGACCATTTGCAGGTAATGCTTTTATCCCAATCTGGATCAGTTTATTAATGTCCTTTTCGAAATATGCTGCCGAATACATGGCACCGTAAAAGATTGTTGGCTCAACACCCCAATCGTCGCTGGTAATACGTGCAGCCCATTCGGATTTGGAAGCTGCATAGTTAATCATTCCCGGAGCGGTCACAGCCCAAATCTCGTTAATCAGCTGAGGATCTATCTGGTACCAATGTGGATTCAGGTCTTTACTGCCGGTAAAAGGCGGTGTATAGCCAAAATGCATCAATCCCAATGCCGCCCGGTTTGCCAGCCAAACCCTGTCGCGGATATGATACATCCACGCTTCACGGAGCTCTGAATATGAAGGTTCCGAACCAAATTTTTCCATCTGGAGCAGGTACATGTACTCAACATCCGTATCATCGTCGGAGAAAGCACCATCATATTTTTGAAGCTTATCCAGGCTTTTGCTATAACCATATGGCCATTTTTCCGGACCGGGTTCAGCTACATATTTGTTCTCGTGAGGCAAACCATACATGTTGCCAATCATCTGGCCAATCCATTCGGCAGCGATTTTATCACGTAGATCGCTCACAGCAATCTTGCAGGTTTTGCTTCCGTTCGAAAAGAAAGGAAGCAAAACCATTGCGAGCACAAGATTACAGACTAAAAATGTTTCTTTCTTTCTCATTTAATTTTGCATTGGAGGATTCTGCTGAAGAGAAGGATTTGCGTTAAGAACATCCTGGGGAATCGGGAATAATTTTGCATTCGGGCCTCTTGATGGCTTATTCCACCAGGAATTGCCCCATACGCCGAAACGAATCATATCCTGCCTCCTGTGGCCTTCGAATACGAACTCCCGGCCTAATTCGTTGAGCAATTCGGTATCATTTAAATCTGAGGCCTGAAGTGGTGCCAAACCGGCACGGGTCCTTATTTTCTGAAGATCGGCATTCCCCAGCATCTCAGCGCCACGACCCATGCGGTACAAAGCCTCGAGTTTGGTGTATAGCACATCGGCATAACGGAACAGGACAAAATCGTTATCCATATCGTACTTGTCATAGTCCAGTACATTAAGTGCGTATTCATATTTTCCAATACGGGCACCTTCCCATTTTTTACGACTGTTATAATTGATGATGGTATCAGTATAGATAAATCCTGTAATGTTTTTACCGGTTAAATCTTTTTGCTGGCCACGGATAAATGATTTTTTCCGCTTGTCGTTATCAGAAAACTTCCTAACGTATGGAGGCTCTGTTACAAATTCATCCCAGAATGAATTCCCGGTCATGCCATAAGTAGCGGCACTGGATGAGTTAAGTGTAAGCGCAAAAAAGTAAAAAAGTTCAGGAGTTAAAGTTGGATCATAAGGGATAACGAAAATGTTCTCTCTTGATGATTCATTTTTTATTTTGAAGTTTGCAAAATAATCGCTTTCAATCTGGTAACTGTTGAGTGCAATCACTTTATCGCAGGCATCTGATGATTTCTGGAAGTTATCCACACCTATCCATTCCTGCGAATTGAGGTATAATTTTGCCAGTAAGGTGTACGCCATTCCCTGGGTAACACGGCCATAATATGCCGGTGTCGGGACTTTTTGCAGTTTATCAACGTTGTCCAGGATTTCTTTCTCAACAAAATCAAATACAAATTTCCTGTCTTTTTGTGGTGGCAGTTCTTTGCTTGTAAAATCGGTTACAAAAGGTATATTTCCCCAATTATCCATTGCCCAGTAATATTCGTATGCGCGTAAAATCTTGATTTCGGCAATAATCCGCTCTTTTTCAGGGAATGTAATAGCCGATTGTTCAGTTTCGTACAGTACTTCGTTGCAGCCGGCTATGCCCTGGAAAACAGAATTCCATGCCCACAAATTGATTTTATTGGTAGGAAGGACCATGTGCTGCTGGATCTGATCCCAGCGCCCGCCATCCCACACTGAGCCATCGTACTTCTTTGGGGCAGCTAATTCGTCGGAAGACAATTCATTTAACGTCCACAAGCTGAATTCCTCAGGATAATGCTGAAGCTTGGTGTATGCCCTGGCCGCATTTTGCAACACTGATTTTTCATCGACAAAAAACTGGTCAATGGTAATTTTAGAATATACTTTTTCGTCGAGCTTTGTGCAGGCTGCCATTCCTAACACTATGGTCAGGCAAATGGCATATATAAGTTTGAACTTTTTCATGGCTTACTTCTTTTTGAATTAAAAAATAACATTTACACCTAAAGTTACTGAAGTAGAACGGGGATAATAACTCAATGGTTCCATACCGGGAGCTAACCCGCTTAAACCCACTTCCGGGTCAAGCCCTTTGTATCCGGTAATTGTAAATACATTCTGGGCTGTGAAGTTGACCCTGAGTTTCGAAATATATTTCCAATGCGTAGGGACGTTATATCCCAGTGATATATTGTCGAGCTTAAGGTATGTTGCTTTTTCAATGTACTTCGACGAATATTGAGCTTTTCCGGTAAATTCTGGGTGATCAAGCTGCGTGCGTACTATATTCTTACCTAACACTACCCAGTTTTCGTAGTACAGCCGATAGGTATTCAATACTTCGCCTCCAATCTGAGCCCTAAATGAAAAATTCAAATCCCAGTCTTTATAGGTAAGTGTATTACTCCAGCCCAGGATACAAAACGGCATTGCATTACCGATTGGCCCAATATGAGCATCATTATAAAAAGTTGTAGTGTCGGTTTTATTATCGACTGCGATCGCCGTATCATTTCTAAAAATATCCTGCCCTTTTGCATCGATACCCAACCATTCAGGACCGTAGAAAGTACCGATTGGTTTTCCTTCGTACAAACGTTGCACTTTTATAGGAAAATCATTGTATAATTGACCTGTTTCGATATATGGAGAATTAAATTCTTCATTGGTAAATGAAATAAGCTTATTGTTGTTTTTGCTAAATGTTAAAGTTGTAGTCCAGTTGAAGTCAGCCTTTTGAACTGCTTTTGCATTGACTGAAATTTCAACCCCATTGTTTCCGATTACTCCAACATTGGTAAACAACGAAGGATAAATATATGGAGGGACATTTACAGGATATGTGTAAAGCAGGTCGGTGCTTTTGCGGTAGTAGTAATCAACTACTCCACTCAAACGGTTATTCAGGATAGAAAAATCGATACCAGCGTTAAATTCCTGCTTTTTTTCCCAACGCAGGTTTGGATTGGGATTTGAAGTTGGTGCGTAACTATTTATCCACTGTCCGTTGTAAAGGAATTGCCCGGCTGGTGCCATCATTATGAGTGACTGGTAATTTGCGAATTCCTGGTTCCCGGTTGTACCAAATCCAACGCGGAGTTTAAGGTCATTTACCCAGGTAACACTATTCATAAAACTTTCCTTATTTATTCGCCAGCCAAGACTAGCTGCAGGGAACCATCCCCATTTATTGTTCTCGCCGAAACGTGAAGACCCTTCCTTCCGGAGCGAAACAGCCAGAAGGTAACGCTCGCTATAGTTATACATCAATCGGCCAAAAAACGAGATCAGCGTACTGCTCTCTTTATATGAGCTCATATAAGCCTGGTCAGAATGTATGGCTGCTCCGGCCCCAATGTTATTATATCCATACAGATCCGTATCAAATTTACTGTTATCCATGTACGAGGAATTCGCTTCCTGGGTTTGATAGGAATATCCTGCAAGTGCCTGGAAATTATGCTTTTCAATAGATTTTGTATAATTAACGGTACTTTCATATTGCAGTGAGCTGTTTTTTCCGTTTTCAATTTCGGCTTCACCGTATTGGCCCAATATACTTGGATAATACCTGGATTTGTACGAAAGGGTTTCATAATCTGACTGATCAACCGAAAGGAAATTGACCCATTTCAGGGAATTAGCCAGTTTTAATGTTGCGCGGACATTCGCTGTACCTTCAATTGTTTTTCCATCAACGTTCCGCTCATTAATCATAGCAACAGGATTGTAATACGCATTACCTGGCAACACGGTATAACCGCCTGAACTTGTATTTGTTGAGTCATAAATTGGGCTCGTCGGGTTACGGATAAAAGCCTGGTAAAATACGTCATAATTGGCTGGTTTGTACTTACGCATTCCGTAGCTCAGGTTATAATCGAGTAGTAAAATATCGCCGAATGCTTTTTGCATTATATTGGTCCTGACAAGATATCTGTTCGATGAGTTGTTTTTTAGCAATCCATCCGACTGATCGATATAAATATTTGTCCGGTGCGAAAAGTTTTCATTTCCACCGCTAATTGCCAGGTTGTGTTTCTGGCTAAAAGGGTTCTCATTAGTAACTTCCTTAAACCAATCAATACTGGCGTCGAATAAATTGACGCTATCGCCATATTGACTGATTGCAGTGCGGAATTCGTCAGCTGTCAGGTTTTTAACCATACGTGGCTTTACCTGCCACGAAAACTGACCGGTGTACTCAATTCTGGGTGCGCCTGACTTAGCACGCTTGGTGGTAATAATAATTACACCATTTGAACCACGGGTACCATAAATAGCAGCGGCAGCGCCATCTTTCAGTACATCCATGGATTCAATTTCTTCGGGGCTGATATTCTTCATGTCAGCACCCGCTACCCCGTCAATGATGATCAGGGGACCCTGTCCGGAAGTTAGCGTACCAGTGCCTCGGAGAATGATATTGGGATTTGCCATTGGATCGGAACCATTTGGGTTCACAATGGTTAGCCCGGCAACCTTACCCTGTAAAAGTCCCATTGGATTGGTATAAGCACCTTTGTTGAACTGGTCAGATTTTACACTGGCAATTGAACCTGTAACTTCTTTTTTTGTGGTTGTTCCATAACCAATTACCACAACGCCTTCAATTGCCTGAGAAACAGCCTTCAGGCTAACGTCTATATTATTCTCTGTTCCAACAATCACCTCGTAATTTTCATATCCTATGAAAGAGAATACAAGTGTTGATCCTTTAGGTGCATTTAAGGAATATTTTCCGTTAATGTCTGTCATACTGCCAGTCTGAGTGCCTTTAATCAAAACACTTGCACCCGGTATAAGTTCTTTATTTGCTGCATCAGAAACAGTTCCGGATACTTTTACAGTAGGAACATCCTGTGCATGAGAAGTACTTACCGAGATAACGAGCAGGAATGAAAGTACCAGGCTTAATAAGCCAAATCTTTGATTTACTATCCACATAATTGATTTCATATTGAAGTTTTTAAGTGTTCAACCTCTAAAGATGATAATTCTGAACGATAAGGAATTGAAGATTGCGCTCCCATTCGCGTTACTGTTATTGCTGCAGCACGTGCAGCTAATTTTACAGACTCAAGTACTGATTTTCCTTCCGAAAGGCCTACACATACTGATCCGCAGAAGGTGTCGCCAGCCGCAGTTGTATCCAATGCCTCAACCTTCAGTGCATCAACAAATTGGAAATCATCATTTTCTTTAATCAAGGCTCCCTGAGAACCTAATGTAATTACAACAATATTCACCCCTTTAGCGCTGATAATGTTGGCAGCCAGTTTAGCCGATTCTATGTCAGTAACTTTTATTCCCGAAAGAATCTCCGCTTCACTTTTGTTCGGTATTATAATGTATAGGTTACGAAGAAGGTTATCGGATAACGCCCTGGCAGGTGCTGGATTCAAAATAACTTTTATGCCTTTTTTCTGGGCCTTTTCAGCTACATATTCAACAGTTTCAATAGGTATTTCGAGTTGCATTAATATAAGGTCAGCTCCTTCTATTTCAGTACTCGCTTTGTCAATGTCGGATGGACTCAGGGAGGCATTTGCTCCTGAAGCAACAACAATGCAGTTTTCACCTTGCGCATCCACTGTTATCAAGGCAACCCCAGAAGGGTGCTTCGGATCTGAAAAAATGTAATCTGTTTTGATGTTCTCGGCAGTATATAGCATCACTGACTGCTTTCCAAAAACATCATTTCCGGTTTTGGAAATCAAAGTAACATTTCCGCCCATTCGCGCTGCAGCTACCGCCTGATTGGCTCCTTTCCCGCCGGGATTCATAAAAAAAGTTCCACCCAAAATGGTTTCACCTGGTACAGGAAGTCTGTCAGCTTTTATTACCATATCTGTATTACAGCTGCCTACGACCACAATTTTTTTTGCGTGTATCATCTATTTGATTTTTATAGTACAAATATATACACAATAGAAAGCATTAAAAATCAAAAATGTATTGATTTCTGTAATTATAAAATATTTGTATTTACAAACGAAAAATTGTCAATACTCAGAAATAAAGCATATTGTATAATTTATGTATCATAATATAATTGCATAATTCTGTAATTTAAAACGATAATAATTTAAATTTGCGGCGAGAATGTTTTTAAATTGACAGTGTAGCGTAAGTGCTAATGACAAAATTTAAAAGTAAATGATCGATTTATCGGTATAAGCCGGTAATTAAA
This sequence comes from uncultured Bacteroidales bacterium, assembly GCA_937965665.1. Taxonomy (GTDB): domain Bacteria; phylum Bacteroidota; class Bacteroidia; order Bacteroidales; family UBA4417; genus UBA4417. Next base: position 5,784 of record CALCJE010000251.1, on the reverse strand, counting down.
ATTGATTAGGCTTTCTCTTCATGTCCAATAAAAAAAAGTCATATGTCGAAACTCCAGTCCCTGATGATATTGACACACTCTTTAACGCTTGCCGAAAAAAGAGCTTTTAGTATTCGTACTAATCGAAACAAAGCAAAAACAGATTATATGGTATTGTATAATATCATTGAGCAAAACAGGGAGTTTTCGCAAGCTTCGATTTTAGCGGAATTTTTAAAGAAAAAACCTGGCGCTTCAGTTGAAACTACAATTAAATATTTGTATGAATTACTACTTGAAGTAATGCTCGAATTAAAAAAGGAGCAGGATAGTTTCTATTTACTTTTCAATAAGATTATGAAAGCCAGGATTTTATTTGAGAAGTCTTTGTTTGATGAATGTTTCGGAATGATAGCTGATATCATTCAATATGCCGAAGTTCACGAGAACCATTACGCTATATTGCTGGCAGCACGACTTGAACTCGATTATCTGCTTGTGCTTAATTTCCCAAACCTGAATGAAAAAGACCTTTTGAAAAAGCAATTCAAAATAAACGAGGCGCTTAAATATCTGAGAAAAATTAATGAACAGTCGTTCCTGTTTGAAAATCTGAAACACAGGGTTTTATACAAAGGACATGCCCGGTCGCAAAGACAAAAAGACGAGTTGAACGACCTGGTGTATAGCGAGATAAGTATTGTAGCCTCGCAGAATCAGGATTGTTTCGAGATCAGCAAGCTCCATCAGCTTTTTCAGTCCAACTACCTTATAAGTGTAGGTGATTACCAATCGGCCTTAAATTCTTATATAGAGCTCAATAGCCTTTTTGAAGCAAACAAACACCTGTGGAGCAACCCACCTATCTATTACTTGCATACGCTTGAAGGTGTGCTCGAAAGCCTGAGAGGTATCAGGGATTATGAAGGTATGGTATATTTTGTCAATCAGTTGAAAGCAATTGACAACCAGTCAAGTAGTTTCAGAATACACCTGACTTGTATTATATACCTCTATGAATTGTATCCATTCCTGGATCGTGGCGATTTTGATTCCTCTTTAGTACTCATGAAAAATTACCAAAACATATTGTATGATAAATTATTTGCACTGAACAGGGCGCGCCAGGCAGAACTTTGTTTGTATACTTCTTTGGTATATTTCGGTAATTCTGAATATCAAAAGGCTCACAAGTTTTTGAATCAGATCATACTCAGAGGGAAAAATTATTACCATTTGCCATTTTATAGAACTATACGACTTGTAAACCTCATGATTTTATATAAACTTGGCGATTTTGAGCTCATTAAATATGAGATCAGATCTATGAAACGGGATTTACTCGACGCCTCGAAAGACTATAAGATTGAAAGGTTCCTGTTTAAGTTTTTAAGTAAGCAAATACCAACCGGTTTAAAAAAGCGTGAGCAATTCTTAGAAAAGACATTAAAAGAGTTTGCCGAAATTCATAAGGATGTATTCGAGAAGCAAATTCTGAGAATTTTCGATTTTACAGCCTGGGTTGAGGCGACCATAAGAAAAGTGCCCCTGTCAGAAGTATTACAATTAAGGAGTAATATGTAATACCGTTAAGAAATAGTAAAATTTAATGTTTATGTGATTTAACGGGCTCAGGGTTTATTTTAAAAAATCAGCAATGCCCACCTGTTTTGAGCATTTAAAGGTTGATCTGGGTGAAAATATGGATTTCGATATTGCCATAGGATGTAGGCAGGGTTGCCAGCCTGACACATAACGAAAATGTTGATAGCATTAATAAGGAGATTCCATATTGGGCTTGATTTTTTTCTGAACATGAATATCCGTATAAAATGCTATTAAAGTGAAGATTAAACAAGTCGCCACGTTGCTGGTTATAAAATAGTTACCTTTCAAAAAAAAATAAATTTACAAAATAGTTGTTTGTATCAACTAATTATATTTACCTTTGCGGCGTTTTAAATAAAAGAATGAAAATGCAGGTGTTAACCCTAAATAATACCGGACGAATGTTACACGAGGTATATCGTGTATTTAAGAAATTGTCCGAAGGTCAACAGCATATGGAAACGTACATTACCCCGGAGCAATTTGGCCTTTTACATGCTATCAGCACAAAAGCTGAGGAGGTAATACAAAAAGATATGGCTGATATGATGGGGAAAGATAAGTCTGCCATACTCAGGCTTATTGATTCATTGGAAGAGAAAGAACTGGTGAAGAGGGTAGCCGATAGCAAAGACCGAAGAAAGAATTACCTGATGGTAACTAAATTGGGCTATAAGGTAATAGATCAGTATGTAAAAATTGCTGAGGATATGATGATGGTTATACAGGAAGGATTAAGCCAGGATGATATTGATACCTTTCAGCGTGTTGTAAGCCACATTACTGCCAAAGCTAAAGAAATGTAAATTTTTTTAGCTAAAAAGTTGATATATACAACAATTGATATACTAAACCAATATAATTTCCAGGTACATTTAGACCAACTTGATTAGGATAACCAAATAAAAATAAAATGATGCTACCACAACTGATAAGCGATTATAACAGGTATTTGAGTCCGATACCTGATCATTTTGTAAAACCGGACAATACAAAACAAACAGGAATGAAAACCATTTATAAAATCATTATTATAAGTATGATTTGCCTGAATGTGCAATCAATAAAAGCGCAAAAACCCCTTGTGCTTTCACTGGATAATGCAATTTCTTATGCCATTGATCACAATAAGACGTTGATCAATTCAAAATATGCCATTCAGAAGTCCACACAAAAAATTAAGGAAACCATAGCTGTAGGTTTACCACAGGCTAATGCCACCTTGGACTATAATAATTTTTTGGGTGCATCGGCCTCAATCCAACTAAATCCTGAGGCGCCGCCTGCTAAAATTGAATTTAATCCTACCAGTAATGTGAAAGGGAGCATAAGCCAGATGGTTTTTAATGGCAATTATTTTGTCGGAGTACAGCTATCGAAACTTGCCAAAACCATTACTGAGCAAAGCTATCAGAAAGATGAACTGAATGTGAAAGAGCAAACCATACAGGCTTATTGCATGATTCTGGCGAGTGAAAGAATATCGGCCATAATCAGGGAAAATAAAGCCAATGCCCTGTTGCTCTATGAAAAAACAAAAAATCTTGCCAATGCAGGTGTCCTGGAACAAACGGATGCCAAGAAACTTTCCGTAATGGTGGCATCGGTCGATAACGCGTTAAAATCGTCGGAGAGACAGGTTGAGTTAGGGTATAACCTTTTAAGGCTGCAATTGGGCTTAGAGCCGGATCAGGAAATTAAACTTACTTCATCTCTCATGGATATTGCACAGGTGTATAAGGCACAAACCGCATTGGCTGACACCTTTAATATTGGAAAAAATATTGATTTTCAAATGGTTGCTATGCAGGGCGAAATCGCACAAAAGACTATTGATCTCAGGAAGTCCAGTTACCTGCCTTCTGTTATGGCTTTTTATTCGCGGACCGAAAAATTGAAAAAACCTCTTTTTGATATGACACCCAAGAATGTTCTTGGATTCACATTGACCGTTCCCATTCTTTCGGGCGGACAAAGGTTAGCACAATTGGATCAGGCTAAAATTGATTACGATATCAATACCAACACCAAAGACCTGTTAACGCAGCAACTCACTTTGCAGGACAGGCAGATCAGGTATACCTATAATAACCTTCTTGAACAACTGGCCACCCAAAATGAAAACAGGGAAATTGCAAAAGAAGTACTGGATAAGATGAACCTGAAATATGAACAAGGTATCGTTTCGAGTCTCGAATTGACCAGTGCCAATACCGACTATCTGAATGCTGAAACAACCTATACCAGCATCATGCTTCAAATACTGAATGCTGAAATATCATTACGTAAAATTAACAGTAAACTCTAAAAAAATGAATACTATCAAACAATTGACCTTATCCCTTGCCGTAGGATTATTAATCATGAGTTCATCCTGCAGCTCTAAAAAGGAAGCTAATGCCGACAAGAAACAAGCTGACACAATCCAGCCAGTTGCAGTTAAAACCATGGTTGTAAAGCAGGAAATTATAAACCGTTATGTTGATTTTACGGTTTCACTAATTCCTTTCGAAGAAGTGAACCTGGCGCCATCGGCTCCCGGCCGGATTGAGAAAATTAATGTTGAAATTGGTAATAATGTTTCCAAAGGCCAGGTGGTAGCTTTAATGGACCGCACCAACCTGGAGCAGGCACGCATTAATTTAATGAAACTGGAACTGGATTTCAGGCGCCTTGATACGTTAAAGAAAACCAAAAGTATTGCCGATCAGCAGTACGACCAGATGAAGTCGGCTGTTGATCTGGCCCGGAACAGTTACCAGTATCTGCAGGAAAACACGCTGTTGAAAGCACCGTTCAGTGGAGTTGTTTCCGGTAAATATTTCGAAGATGGCGAAATATATTCAGGTTCGCCGGTTGCAGCCGTAGGTAAACCTGCCATTGTTTCGATAATTCAGATTAACCAGCTCAAAGCATTGGTAAGCATATCGTCAAATTATTTCACTTTGGTTAAAGAAGGAATGAAAACAGACGTTACCTGCGATCTTTACCCGGGGATGAGTTTTAAAGGTGAAATTTTCAAAATATATCCCACCATAGATAATGCTACAAAAACATTCACTGCTGAAGTAAAAATACAGAACAGCAACCTGAAACTGCGCCCGGGAATGTTCTCAAAAATTCAGCTTAACCTTGGAAAAGGAAATGCCGTTCTGGTTCCGAACATCGCTCTGGTAAAACAAACCGGAACCAATGATATGTATGTGTTTGTAAATAAGGATAATGTTGCTGTAAAAACACTTGTTAAAACAGGCCGCATGTTCGATGATAAGATCGAGATCACGGATGGAATTACTGAGGGAAATGAAATTGTGATAGTGGGACAGAATAAACTCGAAAATAAAACCCCGCTTCAAATAAAAAATTAATCCTGCTAATGGGATTGTGAATTGTAACAACAAATTGAAAACAAACTTATGAGTTTATATAGCACCGCAGTTAAGAAACCCGTCAGTACGATAATGATTTTTATCGGCGTGGTTATCTTTGGTATCTATTCGTATCTGCAGTTACCTGTCGATTTCTTTCCAAAAATAGATCCACCCATTATTTCGGTTTTTACGTTTTATAATGGTGCCAATGCATCCGATGTTGAACAGAATATCACCCGGAAACTAGAAGATAGTTTTGGCTCACTTACGGGCCTCAAAAAAATCACGTCCAAGTCGAAAGACAACATTTCGGTTATTTCCCTTGAATTTGAATGGGGCGCTAACCTCGACGAAGCCACCAACGAGGTGAGGAATGCCGTTGGTATGGCCGAACGTAATTTGCCGGAAGGTGTTGAAACCCCTACCATTTTCAAGATCAGCACCAGCATGGTTCCGGTAATCATGTTCAGTGTTACATCCACTGAAAGTTATACAGGGATTAATGATATCCTGGATAAAAAACTCATTCAGCCACTCAACCGTATTGATGGTGTTGGAAACATCATACAGGTTGGTGCTCCGGTAAGGGCTGTAATGGTAAATGTGGATCCGCGGAAACTGGATGCCTATAACTTATCCGTAGAGCAGGTTTCGGGAATCCTGGCTGCCAATAACCTTAACCTGCCATCCGGTAGCCTCGAGATGGGGAAAGCAGATTTGCCGCTCAGGCTGCAGGGCGAATTCGCAAACAGCGATGTTATTAGAAACGTGATTATAAGCAATGCAAATGGAAAGACTGTCTACCTGAAAGACATTGCAACGGTAA
>CALCJE010000250.1 GCA_937965665.1 uncultured Bacteroidales bacterium | reverse complement strand
GACCACCGAGATCTACACTCTTTCCCTACACGACGCTCTTCCGATCTGTTGTTTTCGAGTTCATGCAGGTCGAAATGCTGCCTGATAATTTTCTCGATCACGATCTGCCGGGTAAAATTGTAGCCTTTATCCAGGTACATGGCTCCGATAAGTGCTTCGAAGGCATCGCCTTTCATTGAGCGGTACACGTTATTTTTCTCGGTGTTGGCATTAATCAGCGTATCAATACCCAGTTTTTGCGAGAGTTTATTCAGCTGTGCCCTGCTCACGATGCGCGACCGCATCTCGGTAAGGAAGCCTTCATCCTTGTAAGGAAACATCTTGAACAGGTGATCAGCCACTACTGCGCTCAGAATGGCATCGCCCAGGTATTCGAGTCGCTCGTTGCTTACACGGCTGCCGTTATTCAGTTCCAGCGCCTGCGACTTATGCCTGAAGGCCAGTTTATACAAAAAAATATTCCCGGGGTAAAACCCGAAAATATTTTTTAGTGCTACGAAAAGCTGCTTATCCTCAGAGAGAAATACCCTGATAGGTTTAATGACGTCGAAAGTCAAAGTTACTTCACAAATTTCTTAAAAATGAGTGTAGCGTTGTGGCCACCAAAACCAAAAGTATTGCTTAATGCAACGTTAACCGTAGTTTGTTTGGCTTTGTTAAATACATAGGTGAGTGACTGTTCCACCTCCGGATCATCAGTAAAATGGTTAATCGTAGGAGGAATAATGTCATTCTGTACGGCAAAAATGGATGCCATTGCTTCAATAGCTCCGGCAGCACCCAGTAAGTGACCGGTCATTGATTTGGTAGAGTTCACATATACTTTTGACGAATGTTCGCCAAATAAGGTACCTAGTGCATTGGATTCAGCAATATCGCCAAGCGGTGTGGAAGTACCATGGGTATTCACATGGTCGATATCATTAGCGGTTAAACCTGCATCACGGATAGCCGAACGCATTGCGTTGAGTGCGCCCAATCCTTCGGGATGGGGGGCTGTAATATGATGTGCATCAGCACTCATACCGGCACCGGCAACTTCGGCATAAATTTTTGCTCCGCGTGCCAAAGCATGATCAAGGTCTTCAAAAATCAGCGCTCCACCGCCTTCGCCCATTACAAAACCATCGCGGTCTTTGTCGAACGGGCGTGATGCCGTTGCGGGGTCGTCGTTGCGGGTCGAAAGTGCATGCATGGCATTGAACGCGCCAACACCCATAATATTTATAGCAGCTTCTGAACCTCCGGTAACAAATGCATCAGCCATACCAAGCCTGATATAGTTAAATGCATCAATTAACGCGTTGGCCGAAGAAGCACATGCTGATACAGTAGCAAAATTCGGACCTCTGAATCCGTAACGGATTGAGATCTGACCGGCTGCAATATCGGCAATCATCTTTGGTATCATGAGCGGACTAAAGCGTGGTGTACCATCGCCTGTATTAAAACCGGTAATTTCATCAAATATGGTTGTCATACCACCAATACCTGATGCCCAGATTACGCCTATGCGGTCTACGTCCAGTTTTTCAGAATTTAACCCCGAATCCCTGACTGCTTCGTCGGCGCAAACCATACCGTAAAGCGTGAACGGATCAAATTTCCGTACTTCTTTCCGATCGAAGAAAACCGAAGGATCAAAATCCTTAAGCTCGCAGGCAAACTTGGTTTTGAATTTACTTGTGTCGAAATGGGTGATTGGGCCAGCACCACTAACCCCATTAGCCAAGCCGCTCCAGAATTCGGGAGCTGTGTTGCCTAACGGAGTCAGTGCGCCAAGGCCGGTAACTACTACTCGCCTTAACTTCATCGAATGAGTTTTACTTATTTCGCGTTGCTTTCGAGGTAAGTGATCGCATCACCTACTGTACTGATTTTTTCAGCCTGATCGTCAGGAATAGCAATGTTGAATTCTTTTTCGAATTCCATAATCAGTTCAACGGTGTCCAGTGAATCGGCACCCAGGTCGTTGGTGAAACTTGCTGCAGGGTTTACTTCTTTTTCGTCTACTCCCAGCTTATCAACGATGATAGCTTTTACTCTTGTTGCAATGTCGGACATTGTTGTACGCTTTAATTGGTTTTAGGCTGCAAAGAAATAACAATTTAGCCGATAAAACAAAAAATACCCTGATAATTTTCCTGTGATACAGTCTAAATGACAGTAAATGAGGTACTAATATATTATATTTTGACATTTTATCGTTGTAAGCACCGGAGAATTATATCTTTTTTTATCGCCATTTCCGTTGTTTATTGGGTTATGTCGTGGCGTTTTCGTTATTTTGAATTCGCAAAGTAATCCAATCAAATTGCCGGGAGCTTTAATGGATATTTTTGAATTTCCTTTCTTTTAACCTTGTTATTTTCATGAAAAAAATACCACGGATTGCAGTTTTTGCTTCGGGCAGCGGAAGTAACGCGCAGCGGATCGCTGAATATTTTTCCGGTACCGGCCTGCTTGAAATTGCCGCCATCTATTGCAATAATCCGGATGCTTATGTGCTGGAAAGGGCGAAAATACTCGGGATACCCTCGGTTTTATTCGACCGGGATGGTTTTTATCATTCCGATAATGTTCTGGCAGATATGAGAAGCCGCGATGTGGATTGGGTCATCCTGGCTGGTTTTCTGTGGCTTATCCCTGCTTATATTTTAAAAGCTTTTCCACAAAGAATTGTTAATATTCACCCGGCACTCCTGCCAGCCTATGGCGGTAAAGGGATGTATGGAATGAAAGTTCACCAGGCTGTGATTGCCGCCGGTGATGCCGAAAGCGGAATTACCATACATCATGTTAATGAACATTACGATGAAGGGGATATTATTTTCCAGGCACGATGCTCTATTGCTACAGGTGATACACCCGAAGATTTGGCTGCAAAAATTCATGAACTGGAATACGAACATTTTCCGCGTGTAATCCGTGACCTGGTTGCAAATAAAGAGTAGTGTCGTTTTTGCTTCAATATACCGTTAAAAAGCTGTCAGCAATTTTTATGAAATACTTAATTCCTGTACTCCTCTTTGTGCTTGCAATCCATTCCGGCTGCTTTTCACAGGTTGTAATCAACGAAGTACAAACTTCAAATAAAAGCTCCATTGCCGACGAAGATGGTGATTACGAGGATTGGATTGAACTTTACAATTCGGGTGTTTCGGCGGTAAACCTCAGCCAGTATGGACTTTCTGATGACCAGGATGAACTATTCAAATGGAGATTCCCAAATGTAACTATAGAATCGAAAGGATACCTGATGGTGTTTGCTTCCGGTAAAAACAGAAAACCTGCAGTAAATCATTGGGAAACTGCAGTTTTTGCGCAGGATACATGGCGCTATTTTGTTGGAAGCCAGGATCCGCCAATAAGCTGGAGCAGAATTGAATTTGACGCTTCAGTCTGGCCCGAAGGACCTGGTGGTATAGGCTATGGGGATAAGGATGACGGCACTGAAATTGTGCCTTCAACATCGGTATTCATGGTAAAGTCATTTGAAATCACTGATGTTTCGGCCATTAAATCCTGTATGCTGAGTATGGATTATGACGATGGTTTTGTGGCATACCTGAACGGAACTGAAATTGCCCGCGCCAATATCGATGGTGCCTTTCCGGCGTATAACAAACTTACCCCCACCGACCATGAAGCCCAGATGTACCAGGGCGGAAATCCGGAGAATTTTCTGATCGATACTACTTTACTAAAATCCTTGTTGGTAAACGGAAAAAATGTTCTGGCTGTTCAAACCCATAACTCTGGTCCGGGTTCGTCCGATTTATCATCTTCTCCCTTTCTGTCATTCGGAATCGGTAGCAGCGATGTGTTTTTCAGACCGGTTCCGGCCTGGTTTTCAAAAAACATCAACAGCAATCTGCATACAAATTTTAAACTGAAACATTCGGGCGAAGCCATAATACTGACTGAGCCATCAGGTATTGCCGCTGATAAATTGCTGGTTACGTATTCTGATCCTGATCATTCGCATTGCCGTATCCCGGATGGTGCGACTGGCTGGTGCATTGCTGTGTCTGCAAGTCCGGGTAAAACGAATAACACATCCACTTGCTTCGGCGGGTATAGTGCGCAACCGGTTTTCGATATCGCCCCTGGTTTTTACGCCCAGTCAAAACTGGTCACCATCAGCGGATCAACGCCAGGTAGTAAGATTCATTATACAACAAACGGGAACATCCCGCGGATATCTGACCCGGTTTATACAACGCCAATCCAGGTGAGTTCAACAAAGGTGATCCGCGCTCGAAGTTTTGGGCCTGAAGGATTGCTGCCGGGAGAAACTACGACAGCTACCTATATTATAGGTACACATAAATATGACTTACCTGTTGTTTCACTTACAACGGATTCGTCGAACCTGTGGGATTATTACTCAGGAATTTATGTGAAAGGGCCAAATGCCAAACCTGATTTTCCGTTTTTCGATGCCAATTTCTGGCAGCCGTGGGAAAAGGAATGCCATGTGGAATATTTCGGACCAATGCAGGCCCGCAAATTTGAGCTGGATGCCAGCTTAAGTATTCACGGGGGATGGACCAGGGCATTAGATCAAAAGAGTTTTAACATAAAAACCCGCGGTTATTATGAGAACTCGCAGATTGCTTATAAACTATTCGGGGACAAACCCATTACAGAATTTAAAAGCATAGTACTCCGGAATTCAGGCAACGACTGGATGTTAACGCACATGCGCGATGCCCTGATGCAACGCGTGATGAAAAACACTTTTGTCGATTATATCGCCTATAGCCCGTCAGTTGTGTATCTCAATGGCAAATACTGGGGTATTTATAATATCAGGGAGCGGAATAATGAAGATTTTGTTGCTGAAAATCATGGGATTGATGCCGACAGCCTTGATGTTATTGAAAGTGACGGGATCGTATCTTCGGGCAATTCCGACGCATTCTGGCAAATGGTTCAATACATTACCACACATGATATGTCGGTAGCTGCAAACTTTGAAGTGGGCAGCTCGATGTGGAACCTGCCCAATTATGCCGATTATTTTATTGCCGAAACGTACTATGTGAATAACGACTGGATCGGTGACTGGACTAACAATATCAAACTATGGCGGCAGCGAAAACCCGGGGCCAAATGGAATTATATTCTCTGGGATACTGATTTCGGATTAGGATACAGCAGCACTTACGATGAGAATAAACTGGCCGAAGCCATGAATCCACCGGTGGCAACTCCCCATGCCGCAGTTTTTCGGGCCATGCTCAATAACAGTGAATTCAAAAAGTATTTTATCAACCGGTATGCAGATCTGATCAATACCGTTTTTCAGCCATCGTCAATAAATTCGGTAGTTCAGGAAATGCAGGATTCCATTACGTACGAAATGCCATTTGCCTGGCAACGCTGGTTTGGCTATAACGGAGTATCGACCTGGCTGAACAATATAAATACCATGAAGACATTTATTTACAATCGTCCTGCTTTAGCCCGCCAGCATATAAATACTACTTTTAACCTCAAAGGAATTGTAACTGTTAACCTCACTGCTTCCCCGCAGGGGTCAGGTGAAATAAAAATCAACACCATTGTTCCGGAACGATTGCCCTGGAGCGGGATGTATTTTAATGGAAATCCCATAACCATTACAGCAATTGCCAAACCCGGGTACCGGTTCCTGTATTGGAAATCCAATACATACACCGGGCAAAATACCGAACGGACCCTCACGGTTAACCTCGATCACCTGGATACATTTACTGCTGTTTTTGCCGGTAACCCTGAAACTGCAACGATTACCATTTCGGAAGTGAATTACCACAGCGATTCAACCCACAATTCGGGAGATTGGCTCGAAGTATATAATTACGGAAAAAATGCACTTGATATTTCTGACTGGCATATTACCGATTCCAATCCGGCCCACGATTACATTTTTCCGACCGGAACTATTGTACCCGCTAACGAAAGGCTGGTAGTTGCCGAGGACATTCAACTGTTCAAAAGCATTTACCCCGAAATAAGTTGTTACGGTCCGCTGGGATTTGGATTAAATAACAAAAAGGAAACCATTTCATTGCTTGATATTCAGCATACGTCTGTTCAAACTTTCACCTACCATGATTCCATTTCCTGGCTTCAGTCGGCCGACGGACTTGGAAGAACGCTCGAATTACGGGCGGGGGCAACAAACCTGGATGATCCGGCAAGCTGGTTTGCCGGGTGCATGGGTGGCTCCCCAAGCCAGCCCTACCAGGTTTGTAATGATGATGTTGTGTTTTCGGAGATCAATTATAACTCAAGCATTACATCAGATGCAGGCGATTGGGTTGAACTGCATAATCCGGGTTCCGATGCGATAAATGTGTCGGGTTGGAAATTCAGCGACAGCGAGAACCTTCATTTGTTTACCATTCCGCCAAATACATTGATAAATGCAGGTGAATACCTGGTTTTATATGGCGAAAAACTTAAATTTGAATCCTTATTTCCATCATTGTCAAATACATGCGGCCCGTTCAGTTTTGGCTTAAGTGGTTCAGGAGAAGCAATCCGTTTGTTTGATAATACAGGCAAACTTCGGTTTTCAGTAGTTTATGATGATGATATGCCCTGGCCAAAGGATGCTGATGGGAACGGTTACACACTCGAACTGAATGATGCCCGCGGGAATGTAAATGATGGATTAAACTGGTTTGCCGGCTGCGAAGGAGGATCGCCCGGGAAAGCATACATATTCCCATGTAATCTCGGCATTGATGAAACATCAGCAGCTTCGTTTTCCGTATATCCAAACCCGGCGAAATCCGAGTTGTTTATTCAGCGCAATACCAATGACCATGTTGATCGGGCTGATATCCGCCTGCGTGATGCTTTAGGACAAACAGTACTTGTAAAACAAATATCATTCGGCGCAACATCATTGGCCAGGCTTTCGCTCGGGGAAATAAATAATGGAATTTATTTCATGGAAATTTCAATGGGCAGCCGGCAGGCTCCACTGTTAGTAAAGGTAGTTGTTGCTAAATAACTGCATAGCGTTTTGATGAAAGGAAATAAAAAACGGGAAATAGTTTTCAGAACTATTTCCCGTTTTCAATTTATCGTGAGATATTATTATACGTATTCCTTAACTTCAACCTCGCCTTTCAGCACCATAAGCCCATTTAAGGCCAGTGCACGCATTTCGTCCTCACCAGGATAGATATAAACCGGCGCAAATTTGTAAACCCTTTCAATAATCATGTTGGTGATCCATTTGCTGTGGGCAACGCCTCCGGTAAGTAATATGGCATCAACTTCACCTTTTAAAACCGGAACCATAGAGCCAATACTTTTGGCAACCTGGTAAGCAAGCGCTTCGAGTACAAATTTTGCCTGCTCATCGCCATTTAAGGCGCGTTGTTCCGCTTCGTAGGCGCTGTTGGTGCCCAGGTAAGCAACAATACCGCCATTGCCAACCACCATTTTCAGCACTTCTTTTTCGGAATATTTGCCGCTGAAACAAAACCGCACCAGGTCGCCGGAAGGCAGCGTGCCGCTTCTTTCGGGCGAAAAAGGTCCTTCCCCGTCGAGACCCTGGTTTACATCAATCACTTTCCCTTTTTGATGCGCTCCTATGGTGATACCTCCACCCATATGAACTATAATAAGGTTAAGGTCCTCGTAATGTTTCATGATGCTTTTGGCATGCTGGCGGGCGATAGATTTCTGGTTCAGGGCATGGAAAATGGAAATCCTTTTAAAAAGCGGGTGTCCCGATACGCGGGCTATTTCATCCAGTTCGTCAACCACCACCGGGTCGGCAATATATGCTTTTGCGTCAGGTAACGCACGGGCTATATCATCGGCAATAAGTCCGCCCAGGTTGCTGGCATGTTCCTTTATAGGATGATCGTATAAATCGGATTTCATGGCATCATTTACCTGGTATACTCCCGATGCAATGGGCTTCAGCATTCCGCCCCGGCCTACAACCGCCTGAATTTTGTTAATTTCAATATCCGCTTCTTCCAGTTCCTTATAAATGATTTCCTTGCGGAAATGGAATTGATCGGCCACATGCTCAAACTGGGCGAGCTCTTCATTGGGATGAGTAATGTTCTTCACAAATACCGGGTTCATATTCTGATACACCGCTATTTTGGTTGAAGTTGAACCCGGGTTTATAGCCAGTATGCGGAAATCTTCCATTTTCTGAATGTAAGTTATCTCTGTTTGGTTGATAAAGTGTAAAAGTCAGCTTCGCGATTTGACTGGTTAACTAAACCACAAAGCTGACTTTTGAAGGAACTCCAATTTATATTTAACTATTTAGCCATTAAAGCGGCTAATGCAATTGAGTAAGTCTTGGTAAGGGCACTGTCGCCGCGCGAAGTAAGAACGCAGGGAACGCGGGCACCGGCAACATAAGCAGCCAGTTCGGCACCGGCTAATTTGGTACCGGTTTTAAAGAATACATTTCCAGCCTCAATGTTCGGGAAAAGCAAACAGTCGGCATCGCCAGCCACCGGGCCGGTTATTTTTTTAATCTGAACCGATTCCTGGTCAATAGCTGCATCAATCGAGAGCGGGCCATCAACAATGCAACCCTGTATCTGTCCGCGATCGCTCATTTTGGCAAGTAAAGCGCCATCAACACAAGCAGGCATTCCGGCCAGCATCTGTTCGGTGGCAGCAATAACGGCAACCTTTGGTTTTTCAACGCCAATGGCTTTTGAAACACCTACCAGGTAGTCGATCATTTTTATTTTTTGTTTCAGCTCAGGGGCCGGTATAATAGCAACATCAGCAATAGTAAGCAGTTTATGATAAGAAGGGAACTCCATGATGGAAACGTGCGACAAAACAGCGCCTTCGTTGGTGATTCCGGTAGTCTTGTTGAGGATGGCACGCATATATTTATCGGTACTCAGCGAACCCTTCATCAGTAAATCAGCCTTTTTTTCGTTGATCAGCTGAACGGCCAGTGAAGCGGCTTTCAGTTCGGCGGGCTCATGCAGGATTTCCATTTTGCTGGCATCCATGTTGTGCTCGGCACATATTTTTTTGATAAATGTTTCGTCGCCGGTGAGGGTGGCGTCAACAATTCCTTTTTCAACAGCTGCATACACAGCTTCGATAGTGTGTGCATCGTTTGCGAAAGCTACTGAAATACGTTTCTTAGGTTTGCTTTTCAGCAAATCAAACATCTGTTCTAATTTTGTTATGGCCATATGCCCTCCTTTTGATTTTTATGGTTGTGATTATAACGCCAAAAATTATATAAAACCCGGCTTTTTAGGGCTGCAAAATTAGTTATTTCCCATTCATTTCCGAATTATACTGAATAGTTTTCTCAAAATTTATTGTATGAGAAATTTAAAAATTGCTGATAAGGGTTTAAAGAAAAAGGCAGCAGCATTTTCTGCCGCTGCCCTATAGTTTTTCCATTCCTTAAAATCTGTAAATAAAACAGTTACCAGATTTGGTATTTTAGTGTTACCGGGTATAAAAGTCAATCATTTTTTGAATGGCAGCTGTACATACCGGGCAGAATTTGTCGCCCCTGAAAGTACGCATCAGGCAATCGGGTGTCGGCCTGTAAATTCCTTTTGCTACGTACCCCGCACCTTCATAAACTCCCAGGGGGAAAGCCTGGCTTTTTTCAGCCGGTGTGGGTATAGGTGTTGCTGCTGGCAGCATGCCTTTCCATTTGGTTTCGAACTTCGCGAGGGTGGTGATATTGGGTTCCCAGGGTTCGAGGTTAAGCGGATACATATCATTAAAGGATGTGGAACCATCGTCGTATTCGTCGGCTAAAGCTGCAAACCCATGCCCGAATTCGTGTACAAATATCTTTGCTGATGATGCATTGCTGTTTACCGATGTATTGTAAAAGTTGTAGATAGCACCGCCACCGTATTTCGTGGTATTTACAAGGATATAAATCTGGTCGTAGGGCGCGTTTGCCGCGAGGTTGCGTACACTTTTATTATCGGTAGTCATCAGGTATCGTTCCGAATCGAAAGTATAGAATGTGCTGTTGAGTATTGTATTCCTGTACACTTTATCTCCCGGTACATCGGTGCCACTTTCGGCTGATGGTGCCAGCACTGCCCGGATGTTGAATTTATCCCGGTTTTTGCTGTAGGGTTCAAAAGCAAACAGGCCGGCAGCAAATTTGTCGCAATCGGCTTTAAAACGATCCATTTCTTTAGCCGTGTATCCTTCAGGAAGAATAACAATGTCTATTTTTTTTGCGGGGTCGCCCGAAACCAGGGCATCATACACCGGGTAAACCATCTGGCGTTCGTCCGAAATAAAGTAACTTTTCACATCAACCTTGTACTCAAATTTTTTCTCGTACACACCCAGCAGGTTACGGGTGTAAAACTCGACGCGCACGTCGTTTTTCGGGAAAGGCATTACCACGGTTTCAGAAAAAGTTCGCGTGGTTTTTTTAGCTTCATCAGTATATTGCCATTCATCAAACAATGAACAATACCCGTGGCTGTAGACCAGTTTCCCTGTGCTGACGTCAAAAGCCTTAAAATAATAAACACCGTAGTTAAGCGTGTCGAGCAGCGAGGTGTGTGAGCCTCCCCATGATGGCTCTGACTTAAGCTGGTCAATCGAAAATGTTTCCTGCTTGCTGTTACCGGTATGGTAAAAATCGATGCGGAGGGTTTTATTTAAAAAAAGGTCATCAAAACCGGCAAAAGTTTGAAATGATAACAGAAGGAGAAGAAGGGGAAGTAAAGTTTTTTTCATCGGAAGATGTATTTGATTGAGATGTCAAAAGTATAAAATGAATCGGGATTTGCATGATTTTATTCTTTGTTTTAATGAACCTGCCTGCGATGAGTCAACTGATGCGAAACTGAACTTACAGAGCCCAGAAAATAATGAGTTAACCGGAGGATAGTCCGAACAAAACTGACTGACGGCTTGTTTGTTCCCTGTACAATAATTAGAAATTTGGTTATTGGATTTTGATTCTTTGAGCGAAAATAATGCTTTGAGCATCAATGTAAAATTGAAGTGGAGCCCGGAAACCATGCTAAAACGGGGCGCAACCGAAAAGCCAGATGAGTAGGATCATTTAACAATAAGCATACCATGAAGAAAGCTATACTATTGTTTGGAATGATTTTTTTAACTGTTGCAGCTTTCAGCGCAACGGTAAACATTACAAACTCAGGTTTTACTTTTAGCCCGGCAACAGTTACCATTAACCAGGGCGATGATGTAAATTTCCAGCTTGGGGGCATTCATAACGCCGTTGAAGTAAGCAAGGCAACCTTTGATGCCAATGGTAACACCGCTTTGCCTGGTGGTTTTTCGGTTGAATTAGGCGGCGGAACAGTTACTGCTGATAAGCTCACGGTTGGCACGCATTATTATGTGTGTGCACCTCATGCTTCGCTGGGGATGAAAGGCACTATCACGGTACTGAATACTACAGGTATCGCACAATTTGAAGCGAAAGATGGAATTTCAGTTTATCCAAATCCATCGAGCGGTAATTTTCAGCTCAGGATCAACAATTCCAAACTAAACAAGGAATTTGACCTCGAGATTTTCAATGTGGTTGGGGCAAAGGTTTACAGTAAACCGGAACCGGCACAGCAACATATTTTCAATATTGAGGCTGCCGATTTGCCAAAAGGAACCTACATCCTGAAAGTAAATAATGGTGAAACAGCTTATTTCAGGAAGATTGTAATAAGATAGTCGTAAACTGATTTTTGAAGCCTGATTCTGAAAAATGTTATTAAAAGGAGTAACCCGGGTATTTGGTTTTTACCCAATAGAAATTAAGAAGTGTTTGTGATTAAAAAATTAATGAGTAATTGAATGTCAGAACAGGTTAAAAACAGGGTGACCTCCGAAGATAGATGGGTCAAAATAATTGCGCCTTACCGTAATGGTGATAGTATGCGCAGCTGGTGGCAGGTGATAAACACGTTTGTTCCATACCTGGCGCTATGGGTGCTGATGGTAATAAGTTTGCAATATAGCTACTGGATTACTATTCCGCTTATCATGGTTTCGGCCGGTTTCCTGGTTCGGCTGTTTATTATTTTTCACGATTGCGGGCATGGTTCATTTTTCAGTTCAAAGGTACTTAGCGAAACCATAGGTTATATTTTCGGTATTCTTACCTTTACCCCATACCATCGCTGGCATCATTCGCACCTGGTACACCACCGCACGGTTGGTAACCTCGATAAACGTGGCATGGGCGATGTATGGACCCTAACCGTTGATGAGTACCTGGCGTTGCCCAAACGTAAACAGCTTGCGTACCGGATTTTCAGGAATGCAATTGTGATGTTTGCTTTTGGTGCCCCCTTACTTTTCCTGGTTGGAAACAGGTTTACAAAGAAAAATTTTACGCGGAAAGATAAAATCAGCGTTTACGCTACTAATGCGGGAATTGCCATTTTGGCCACCACACTTTGTTTTACCATTGGCTGGAAAGCATACCTGCTGATACAAATACCGGTCATGTACCTGGCTTCGATAGGCGGGGTTTATCTTTTTTACCTGCAGCACCAGTTCGATGGCACACATTGGTACACCGAGCAGGATTGGGATTTTAAAACCGTGGCTCTGCATGGTAGTTCATATTATAAACTCCCCAAGGTACTGCAATGGTTTTCGGGCAATATCGGGTTTCACCATATCCACCACCTGAGTTCTAAGATCCCGAATTACAGGCTCGAGAAATGCCATACCGAAAATGAGCTGTTCAGCAACATCAAGCCCATTCCATTCCTGAAAGGTTTCTCGTATATCAACCTGAAGTTATGGGATAGCAAAGCAGGTAAGCTTATCCGATTTAAAGATCTGAAAATGGCCCGGGTTTCCTAAGGCAAATAAATCAGTGCCTGTCCCGAAATTTCATACAATATTTATAATCCTGAAGCCGGTGCCTTGTGCCCGGCTTTTTAATTTATACCAGCTTTAACTTAAATCATCATAACCGGCAAGTCATAAATCCGGCCTGGATTTCATGCAAAACTGGTGTAAATCCCGGCTTGTGACTTTATAAAAAATTTTAATAAATAAGTTTATTTTTTAATAGTTGTATGGAAGCAATTTATACCTTTATGCCTGAATAGAAATGCTTAAAAATCCCTGTCATGAAACAAATTTCATTGATTATTCTGCTTGCACTCATATCTGTTTCGGGTGCTTTTGCAGGGCCTTACTCCGACCTGTTGAAAAAGGCCGGCGACAAAAAAAATTACCCGGGTTCGAATGTGGTGGTAGTTTTCGACAGTACTACGGTGAAAATGATGGAGACTGGTCTCAGTCATTCTTTTATCCATCGGCTGTACAAGGTACTTACACCCGAAGGTGCAAAAGGCTTGTCGGTAATCAAATTTGATTACGACCCGCTTTCGGCCTGGTCCGAAATAAGGGGCGTAACCATTTATCATGCCGATGGAACACAAACTGCAATTGATACAGGCAAAGTTCTCGATTATCCACAGCCTGCACGAGCCATTTACTGGGGTGCCCGCGAAAAGATGATCGAAATCGGGCGGCTTGAACCGGGTGATGCCGTTGAAGTATTTCTTTACAGGAAAGGTTTTACCTATGCCCTGCTCGAAACCGGGAACGACGACGACAGGTATATTCCGCCTATGAGAGGCCATTTCTATGATATTGTACCCTTTTACAGCAATGACCCGGTGATGCTGAAGTCGTACCAGATCAGTGTGCCCGACACCAAGGTGTTGCAGTACGAGGTTTATAACGGAGAGGTTGGGTCGAAAATGTGGCGTAGCGGCGACAGGCTGGTGTACACTTTTACCAAGAAAGATATAATGCCGTTCAGGGGCGAACCACGCTCGGTTGATGCTTCGGATGTGGCTACCAAATTATTGATGAGCACCAGCCCCGACTGGAAATCGAAAAGTACCTGGTTTTACAATGTAAATGAGGATTATAAAAGCTTTGAGGCAAATGCTGAAATCCGCGCCAAAGTGAACCAGCTGCTTAAAAATGCGCGTAACGAAAACGATTCGATAACAATACTCACCCATTGGGCTGGCGACGAAATCCGCTATCTTGGAGTGAGCATGGGCAAAGGTGAAGGCTATACACTTCACCGGGGCGAAATGAACTTTACTGATCGATGTGGGGTATGTAAAGATAAAGCCGGCATGCTTATTACAATGCTACGGGCAGCAGGCTTCGAAGCGTATCCGGCTATGACCATGGCTGGCTCGCGCATTGATTATATACCGGCCGACCAGTTCAACCATTGTGTTACTGTTGTAAAAAGCAGGGCCGATGGCCGTTATCATTTACTCGATCCTACTTGGGTGCCTTTTACCCGCGAACTGTGGTCGAGTGCTGAACAGCAACAAAATTACCTGATGGGCGTACCCGAAGGTGCCGACCTGGGTGAAACACCGGTATCGGATCCGGTTAATCATTATCTTCGGATAAGCGGCAGTACAACCATACTGGCCGACGGAACCCTCGAAGGCGAATATACGGTAACCGCCGAAGGACAAACCGATGCTGCCATACGAGGTATGTTTACGCGAGCTTATGTAGCCGACTGGACATCAAATGTCGAAAAGGAAGTATTGCGCATTTCACCGCTTGCCCAGCTTGTGAAAGTGACTTATGACTATCCTTATAATTACCTGGCTGGTCCAATCCTCATGAAATTCCGCATCCGTATTCCGGAATATGCCACCGTAGCCGGCGACGAACTGATTTTTACTCCTTTCCTGGCAAGTGGATTTATGAAAAGAGCCATGCCGCATACAGGGTTTGATACCGGACTCGAAAACCGCAAATTCCCTTTCCGCGACCGCACATCGCATACAGTTGAACTGAATGAAAAGATATCGGTGCCCGGTATCAGGGAAATTGTTTATGCACCCGAAGCCAGGAGCGGCAGTGGCAGCGGAGCCCAATTTAATGGCATCATTAAAAGAGAAAATAATGCACTTACATTTGTGTTTAACGCTTCGTTCCCGAAACGAATTTATCAGCCCGAAGACTGGGATTCATTCCGCAAAGCCGTTGCTTACCAAAATCAATTTACCAACGAGCCCATTATCCTGAAAGTGAAATAAATTGATTTGCATTCGATTGGTTTTTGATTTTGTGATCATTACAGGATTTGAAACCAGGGGTAATGCAGAAATTATACTTCGAAAAAGTTAAAAATATTGTCAACATTCAGAAAATAACTAACCCATGACAACCAAAATATTCATATTAACCCTGGCCATTTTCACCAGTATGGTGGGCTTTGCCCAGGAGCCTGGCAGCGATGCCGTTTTTCAGGAGCAAACCAAGGAATACACTTTGAACAAGGACGGAAGCTGGAGTTATCACTATAACCATAAACTGCTGATTAATACTTATTTCGCTTTTCATAACCTCTATGGCGAAGATTTCATTGTGTATGATCCGCAGTTTCAGAAACTGAAAGTTAACCGTTCGGTAACCACCATGGCCGATGGCAAACAGGTTGCTACACCCGACAACGCATACAATGAACTATTGCCAGGTTTTGCAGCCAATGTACCTGCCTGGAACCGCCTACGCGAAATGGTGGTTACACATACAGCCCTCGAGCGGGGTTCGACGATTGATTTCGACTACATACTTTCAACGGCTAAAGGCTACTCTCCTTCGCTGATGGGCAACGAGCAGCTTTTGATGAACTCGCCGGTTAAGAAACTTACTTTCAAAATCACAGTTCCTTCAGGCGCTATCCTGAACTTTGAACAGTACAATATAGCTGCCAAACCCACGGTAACCAAACAAAATGGTGTTACTACCTATACCTGGGTACTTCCTGATTTGCCTGCAACCACACGCGAGGATTTCAGACCGCGTGAACAGCAGAACAGGCCACGTATTGTATTTGTGGCCAGCACAAAAGCAACGGATCCAATGCTTAGTTTCGCTATGCAGGATGCATTTAAATGTGAAGCAGGTTCTGATATAAAACAGGCTGCAGCCGAAGCCGTTAAAGGAATTGATAAACCTTTGCTCAAAGCCTTGAAGTTGCAGGAAAAAGTTGTTTCCGAACTTAACAACTGGCAGGTGCCTATGCAGTATACAGGTTACAAATTACAAAATGCTACAGCAACCTGGAAAACAAATGGCGGTAATGAAGCTGAAAAAGCTGTGTTACTTGCCGCCATGCTTAAGTCGGTAAATATTCAGGCAGAGCCTGTTGCCGTGGTTGCCGAGCGGTTTTATGTTAAAAAAACGGCCAGCCCGGCACTTATTGACCGTACACTTGTAAAAGTAAGCATACAGGGAATGGATCCTATTTACCTGTCGGCCACCCAGGTTGAACAACAGGATGTAAAGTTCCAGGTGGCGGGCAAAAGGATCATCAGCCTTGTTCCAGGTAAAAAACTGGTGTCGGAAGTATTGCCTGAAGTGAATAACCTGCTTTCGGTTTCCGGAAATCTTAAGCTCGATCCGTCATTAACGCTGGCTGGTAGTCTGGGACTCGAAATTGGCGGAAGACTGAATCCATGGCTGCGGTTGCAGAAGGATACTACCTTTACCACGGGCTTCCTTTCGGGGTTGCTTGGTAGCGGAAAAGTTAATAAAGTAGCCAAGGGTAAAACAGATATGGATCTCTCTTCTTTCAGCTATAATATTTCGGCTGCCTCGTTTGCCAGCGAAACCGGTGGACATGTGTTTTTAAAACTTCCCTCGGCAACGGTTGGATCCGATAGCTGGCATATGAGTGAACTGGTGAGCACCCGAACCGAACCACTCGAAATTCCGTTTGCAATAAGCGAATCTTACGATTTGTTTATTGCTATCCCGGAAGGAATGTCGGTAGTCACTGCCCCGGCAGCCTTAAACCTGAGCAATGAATTTGGAAGTGTAAATATTGCAATTGCAGTTGAAGGGAATCAATTACATATTACCCGAAAACTGAATATCACTAAAACGCTGGTACCGGTTGAGAAGTATGATGCTTTTAAAACCATGATAAACGGCTGGAACAGTAAGAAATACCGTGAAGTAGTGTTGAAAAGAGGAAACTGATGCTTGCCCTCAGGGGCAGCATGATACTATACTATTGTGCGCCCCAGTTGCCCTCCGTCAATCAGGTTGGCAATGCGTTTGGCATTCATATACTGCTTTTGCAGATCAATAGATTCATCATCCGACTGAGCTGTCTTGATTTTTTCAAGCAGCTCTTTCAATATCTGCCGTACCCGTTTCGATTTGAACGATAATATGGAATTCGGTATCAGGAAATCCAATACTTCATGCTCCTGCAGCAGGCGTATGCTTCGTTTTTCCCAGTTGGGGCTGAAGGTATATTTAGTAGCAATCAGGTCAATTGCAGGCCCCGAAATTTCCGGTTCGGGATGGTTGGTAAGTTTGCGGTAGTTTATATCAGGGTTGGTCTTTAGCTCTTCGGAACAGGTATCAAAAATCTGCTGGTACCGGGCATTGCTGAAGTCGAGTTCATCAGCTTTTATATCGTTGATGATAAACCGGGCTACTTTTATTTTATTCTTCACTGGTTCGCCGGTAGCCGGGTCGGGATAGTTGGTTTCAATATCCACATCGCCATATAAAAGCAGTTGGCGGATGATTTCCCGCTCTATTTCGTCGGTGCCCAATGCATCGAAAGTCTCCTGCTGAGGTATGGCAGGTTCCGGCGCAAAGAGGTTGTCGAGCTCTTCGGCTTCGGTAGGTGTTGCGCCCGACTTCTGTGTGTTCTTTTTACGGAGCAGCTTATTCAGCTCGTTAAGGATGGCTTTTTCGTCCATCTGCATCCGATCGGCGCTTTCTTTTACATAGGCCAGCCGGGTAAGCTGGTCGGGCATAAGCGAAATACTCTCAATAAATTCCTTCAGCACAGCCACTCTTTTCAGCGGATCGCGGCCGGTTTCGCTGAGTAGCAAGTCTATTTTAAAATGAATAAAATCCTTTGCATTTTCCCTGATAAAATCCTGCACTTCGGCGCCACGGCGGGTGCGGGCAAACGAATCAGGGTCTTCGCCATCGGGAAACAGCACCACTTTCACGTTCATGCCCTGCTCCAGGATCATATCAATACCACGGAACGATGCTTTTATACCTGCGGGATCACCATCGTAAAGAATGGTTATATTGGGTGTATAGCGTTTTATGAGCCTGATCTGGTCGGTGGTAAGCGAAGTGCCCGATGAGGAAACCACGTTTTGTACCCCGGCGCGGTACATCGAAATCACATCGGTATAACCTTCGACCAGGAAACACATGTCGTTGGCGGCAATAGCGTGTTTGGCGAACGAAATTCCATAAAGCACCTTGCTTTTGTTGTAAATCTCGCTCTCGGGCGAGTTCACATACTTGGGCCTGGTTTTATCCGAGGTCATGATGCGGCCGCCGAAACCGATCACACGCCCGGCCTGGCTGTGTATTGGGAACATTACCCTTCCGCGGAAGCGGTCGTAAAGCCGGCCATCCTTGTTGATGCTCAGTCCCGATTTCTCAAGCATATCGGTACTGAAACCGTTTTTCAACGCGTGTTTGGTAAAGGCATCCCATTCTTCGGGACTGTAACCCAGCTGAAATTCGCGTATAATATCGTCGCTGAAACTCCTGCCGTGGAAGTACGACAAACCCA
>CALCJE010000249.1 GCA_937965665.1 uncultured Bacteroidales bacterium | reverse complement strand
CCGAGACCTACACTCTTTCCCTACCCGACGCTCTTCCGATCTCAGCCCTGGCATATGCATTCATACTGAGTACTGCTTCAGTTGCCATTGCTGCCTGGCTTTCCGTGAATATGAAAAGTTTGATTCCCCTGCTCATCCTGGCAACTGCACTGGCTGTGGCCTGGTGGTATGCCGCCCGTTTAAAAAAAAGCTTTCTCTGGGGTAATATTGCCGTTTCGTGTATGTCGGCCGGCACCATAGTGATGGCCTGGCTGATTGAACAAATCGGTAGTAATTTGCCAACCCAGGAAAGTAAAAGCATTTCACTTATCGTTATAGCTGTAAGCGTATTTGCATTCCTGCTGAGTTTGCTCAGGGAAATTGTAAAGGATCTGGAGGATATTGAAGGTGATAAAATGATTGGATGCCATTCGTTGCCCATCACAATCGGGATATCATCAACCAGGAAAACGCTGTACGTGCTTTCGGCTGTTACAACGGCTCTTTTAATTTACACCCAGGCTCAATTGCTGCACAACAGCCGGGTATTCGCCGCTGCCTGGTTGTTGATGGCCGTGGTAGTTCCAATGATTTATTTCGTTATTTTACTCGGTAAATCGCATGGCAAAGAGGATTTTCACAAATTAAGCACACTACTGAAATGGATTATGCTGGGAGGAATGTTGACCTTGCCTGCAGGGCATTTTTGACATCTTCACATCTCACATTACAAGCTATCACCGAAATCTTTATTTTTACAAGTCCATTGAACCCTTCATGAAACAGGAAATACTCCGCCATTACAATCTGTTGTTAGGATCGAAATCGCAACGCCGGCAGGAATTGCTTAAGGCATTGGGGCTGCATTACAAGTTGGTTGATATAGATGTGGATGAAGTATTCCCAAGTCACCTGGAAGGCGCCGGAATTGCACGCTACCTCTGCCAGCTGAAGGCTGATGCTTACGATACCTCCCTGATACCTGCCGACACCATCCTGGTTACCGCCGATACCATCGTTTGGCTGGATAACGAATATATCGGGAAGCCTTCGGGGAAGGATGAAGCCATTGAAATGCTGAAAAAACTTTCCGGAAAGCAGCACTCGGTGTACACGGGCATATGTCTTAAAACTGCCCGTCAAAAAGTGGTTTTTCATGCACACACACTGGTAAATTTCAGGAAACTGAACCCCGACGAAATTGAGTATTATGTAGCCCACCACAAGCCTTTCGACAAAGCCGGTTCGTATGGCATACAGGACTGGATCGGATACATTGGAATAACCGGTATCGAAGGCTGCTATTATAATGTAATGGGTTTCCCGGTCGAAATGTTTTATGAACAACTGAACGATTTTATTTCGGAATGTATAAAGAATGATGAAAACGAGCCTGCAAAATAAGCCTGACACTATACCGCATTCAAAACCTGAAACAACATTATCTCAAGCACAGGATTCATATTCAAAAAATAACCTCCAGCCATGAAAACATTACTAACCCTCCTATTATTATTTGCCATTATGCATGTAAAAGCCCAGGAACAAATTACCTACAAGGAACCACCACGCGAAATTTATGATTTAATCATGGCCAAACCGGTGCCATCGGCCAGCATCGACGATGCAGGAAAATGGATGCTGCTGCTCGAGCGAAACACTTTCCCTTCGGTTGCTGAGCTGGCTGAACCCGAATTACGAATTGCCGGGCTCAGGATAAATCCCAATAATTTTGCCCAAAGCCGTATCGTATCCATTGCCGGCATGAAACTGAAAGATATAAATACGCTGCAGGAGCACAGCATCGCAGGATTACCCGAAAATATGCGCGCCACCAGCCTGCAATGGAACCCGTCGCAAACCAAAATAGCATTTGTTAACCTTTTACCCAACCGGGCCGATCTTTATGTGGTTGATATTGCCACTTTTACAGCCACCAAAATAAACCGGCTGCCGCTGAATATTGTTTTAGGCGGTACATTTGCCTGGATTACCGATAACAGCCTGCTGTACAAGGCAACCGTGGCAAACGCCCTGAAACCTGAAAAACCACTCGCACCCACAGGCCCCGTGGTTCAGGAAAGCCTGGGTAAAAAAGCCGCAGCCCGCACCTACCAGGACCTGATTAAATCGGGTTACGACGAAGCCCTGTTTGAATATTATGCCAAATCGCAACTGGTTTTCACCGATTTTATCTCCGAAACCAAGGTTGGCGAACCATCAATTATAAAGAGTTTCAGCCTTTCGCCGGATAATAATTACCTGCTGCTGCAAACCATCGAAAAACCTTTTTCGTACACGGTTCCGGCAGGCGAATTCCCGCACACGGTAAAAGTAACTGACCTGAAAGGAAACCTTGTCTGGTTAATTGCCACAAACCCTTCATCCGAAGGAGTACCCATTGGCTTTGATGATGCTCCTGATTATCCCCGTTATTTTTCGTGGCGCAACGATGAGCCTGCAACGGTTACCTATATTAAAGCACTCGATGGCGGTTTGGGAAAATCGAAGTCGAAGTGGCGCGATGCCATGATGGCCGTAAAAATTGACCCGGCTAACCCTGCAACCCCGGCTGTTGAATTGTTTAAAACCACCATGCGCTTCGCCGGCGTAACCTGGGGCGACCAAAACCTGGCTGTGTTTTACGAAGAATCGTATGCAAACCGCAAATTCCAGATGAACCGCTACATTCCTGCAACCGGCAAGTCCGATTCACTCTATGCCCGCAGTTCAAACGATTCGTATTCGGATATCGGAAGCCCGCTTACACAAAAAAACAAATATGGCAGGCAAACCCTGGTAGTGGTAAATGGCAAAGAGCTGTTGCTGAGTGCCGACGGCGCTTCGGACCAGGGAGATATGCCCCTGCTGCAGACTTTTGATATCAGTACTGGCAAAAGACAGGTTTTGTGGCAATGCAAGGCTCCATATTATGAGTACCTGGTAAAAATGATTGACCCGGTAAAGTTCACATTTATTACCGCCCGCGAAAGCCAGAAAGAAATCACCAATTATTACCTGCATATTACGGTGAAGAAAAAAACTGCCGAAAAGGCGTTAACCGCATTCACCAACCCGTATACCGGGCTGGAAGGTGTAAGCCGCCAGAAAATTACCTACAAACGTGAGGATGGCATAAACCTTTCGGGCAATTTGTACCTTCCCAAAGGATACGATCCGGCACGCGACGGAGCCTTGCCGGTGCTGATGTGGGCCTACCCTATCGAGTATAAATCGGCAGCCGATGCATCGCAGGTGCGCGGATCGAAAAACACCTTTACCAGGCCAAATTATGGATCGCCGGTACTGTGGGTTACACGGGGATATGCTGTGCTCGACAATGCCGAAATGCCTATTGTAGGCGAAAACGGCAAAGAGCCTAATGATAATTTTATTCCCCAGTTATACCTCAATGCACATGCCGCTATACAAACACTGGCAAATATGGGCGTTGGCGACAGCACACGCGTAGCCGTGGGCGGCCATAGCTACGGCGCTTTTATGACGGCCAACCTGCTGGCACACACAAACCTGTTTAAAGCTGGTATTGCCCGCAGCGGCGCTTACAACCGCACGCTTACTCCTTTTGGATTCCAGGGCGAGGAAAGAACCTACTGGGAAGCCCCGGAAGTATACAATTCGATGAGCCCTTTTGCTTATGCTGACAAAATAAAAACGCCGTTGTTGCTGATACATGGCGACGCGGATAATAACACCGGAACCTTCCCGCTGCAAAGCGAACGGCTGTTCAGCGCCATGAAAGGCCTTGGAGGCACTGTGCGCTACGTTTCGCTGCCCTTCGAAAGCCATGGCTATTCGGCGAAGGAAAATATATTGCATATGCTTTGGGAAACCGACCAGTGGCTGGAGAAATATGTAAAAGGAGTGAAAAGTGAAAAGTGAAAAACGAAAAGTGTTGCTTCGCTTTGCTTCGTTTTACTCGCAATGACAGTGAATAGTTAACAAAGGCACATGAACTGAGAATATCCCTGCGACTGAGAGGTAGCAGGGATTTTTTTTGCGTGGGCCTGCACTTCTTTGGGTTTTGGATAATACAAAAACCATTTGGCGACTTCAGGCTACACTTTCCGGTAACTTAAATTCCACATAATCAAAAAAAAAACACTTCATATGTGAATAATCCTGATATTACTTTATTAACTTTGCGAGTAACTAAATCATTTTTTAATTAATAAATTAATACTTATTATTATGAGACTAATTAAACAAACAAACAGGCTCAAAGTTCCGTGGTATGGAATACTGCTACTACCGGTGCTTATTTTATGCAATTGCGCCAAGGAAAAAGCAGTGATTATCCCGGTAAAAGATGGCCCGCTCTCCATCGGATTGTGCAACAAACCGCTCGACACCATTAAAAAGTATGTGCAGGGCAACTGGAAATATGTGTATGGCATTGGAGGATGGGCTCCAGCTATTCATAAATGCGATAGCTGTTATATTGAGATTACATCGGATGGCAGGTTTATTAAAAAGACAAATTTACAATCCGACACCTTGTTTATTGAATGGAAAAAGCAACTATGCCTTTGTTACCCCGTTTATGATTCATCGTATGTAATGTACTGTTACCAGCGGGGCAGCCAATCAACAGCAATACGATATCTTTTTGACAGGATTGATCATGATACACTAGAATTTCATGATAATCTGGCAGATGGTATAATGTATTATTATTTAAAAATCGAAAAAAACTAAACTCAAATACCTTAAGCCTCGAAGGTTAGATCGGATTTATTTCGCTTATCCAAAATCAGGCATGAATCATGTTATAAATACACCAGCGAAATTGTAATCACCTGGCCGGGATTTTTAAATCCGAACATCGCATCTTCAAATTTTGGAGGGCCGAAATGGCCTTTGGCATTATTCGATACGCCCATTCCTTCCCTGGGCATGCCCACAAAGTTTGTTTTCAGCTTTTTATCATTATCCGCGTCGTGAAACACAAAAACGGCGTAGTCGCCAGCCGTAATATCCCTGAAAGTATATTCGGCAGTACTTCCCGTTGTTTTAACATAGCCCGATTTAAGCGCTTTCCCGGTTTTCATCGGGAATCCATCGCCCGAATCAAAAAGATAAAATGCTACCTGGCCGGAATTCCCCTTAATTTGCGTTACCACCACTTTCAGGTTTCCCTTTTTCACTGGGGTTTGACCGGCAACCCTAAGCCACGGTATGATCAGCAGCACAATAAAAAACAACCTCACAGTACGAATTGTAATTCTGGATTTGAAGTCCGGAGCCATAATTGTTCACGATTTGAATGAATGTTGGTGTTAAACTGCCCGGCACTTTTTTATAGCCGGCCCGCTTAAACAATCCTCATAATTCCGGTAAAGTTCACCATTTTTACCGGATTTTATCCAAATATTCAAAAATACAGCTTCGTCACCACCCGGTTTATCCATGTGCCCTGTAAAAGCTTTGCCGTTTGCTGCCAATTATTGACTAATTTTGCACCTCAATTACAAACCATGAACAAGCTTATCCGTTACTTTTTGCAGGGGCTGCTGCTTATCTCGCCGGTAGCCATTACCATTTATGCCATTGTAGTTTCGTTCGAGTTTATTGATGGCTTGCTGATACACGAAGTTACCGAACTGGTTGGCTTTAAAATACCGGGGCTGGGCATCATCGTTATTGTTACCTTCATTACCCTGATCGGGGTGTTGGGAAGCTCGATATTGATTACGCCCTTACTGAACTGGATTGACCGTGTAATAAGCCGTGCCCCGCTGGTGAATATTATTTACACTTCCATCAAGGATTTCGTGTCGGCTTTTGTGGGCAAAGAAAAAAAATTTACCGAGCCCGTGCTGGTGAAAATCAGCAAGGATTCGGACCTCGAAAAAATAGGATTTATAACGCGCCACGACTTAACGGCATTGGGTATTGAATCGGGCAAAGTAGCCGTTTATATGCCTTTATCGTATGCTTTTTCAGGAAACCTGTGCATTGTGCCTGTCGAAAACATAAAACCATTGTCAGCCAATTCGACTGAAGTTATGAAGTTTGTGGTATCAGCCGGAGTTACCAGCATCGGAAGCACGAAAATTGTACTTGAAAAAGACGGTGAATCTGCCAACGGACAGCAGGATATGATTTAAGAATTATGAAAAAACCAACTATACTCATTACCAACGACGACGGGATACATGCCCCCGGAATTCGTTACCTGATTGAAACCATGCGCCCGCTGGGCAATGTGGTTGTAATTGCACCCGATAAGCCCCAATCGGCCATGGGGCATGCAGTTACCATACAATCGCCTTTGCGCATCCACACCATTACCAAAACCGCTTCGTACAGCGAATACAGCTGTAACGGCACCCCGGCAGATTGCGTGAAACTAGGCGAAAAAGTTATACTTCGTGGCAAACCCGACCTGATTGTTTCGGGCATCAACCACGGGAGCAATGCATCCATCAATATACTGTATTCGGGCACCATGGCAGCTGTTATTGAAGGCGCTATGGAAAACGTCCCGTCAATCGGTTTTTCGCTGAACGATTACACGCATGATGCCGATTTCAGCCACTGCGGCAAAATTGTTGCTTCGCTGGCCGGGCAGGTACTCCGCAATGGCTTACCCGATGGCATATGCCTGAATGTAAACATCCCGGCCATGAATGGCAGCCCCATCAGCGGCATCAGGGTTACACGGCAGGCCAAGGCATTCTGGAAAGAAAACTTCGACGAACGTATAGATCCGCATCAACGCGATTATTACTGGCTGCAAGGTGAATTTATTACCACCGACACCGATGATGATAACGACTATTGGGCCATCAACAACAATTATGTGAGCGTAGTACCTGTGCAGATTGATCTTACCGCTCACCACATGATCAGAGAAATAAAAAACTGGGATTTAGATTTTTAGATACACCTGGGACAATGATAAAAACGTGGCTGAAAAGCAATAATTTTCTTACAGGAGCTATTATCGGGCTTATAATCCCTGTGCCGGCGGCCCTTATTTTTGCGGTACTTACACGATTGATTCAGTTGAGTTTTCACATTTTTACCCGCGTACGAATGGCTGATATGTTCCTGCTGGGACTTGCTGTTAACCTGATTGTAATGCGGTACTATATCAGAAAACTTAAACTTGAAAACACCGGCAAAGGAATACTGGTAGTAACTTTTGCATTGGTAGCCGTATTTTTTATTTTCCTGGCCAACAGCAATTTTGTGCTTCCATTTTAAAAACTGAAAACATCCAAATGAAGTATTATATCATTGCAGGAGAAGCATCGGGCGATTTACATGCTTCGAAACTGATGCGTGGAATCAGAAACAGCGATACTGAGGCTGAATTTCGTTGCTGGGGAGGAGAACAGATGGAGGCGGCCGGCGGCACGGTGGTAAAACATTACCACGAACTTGCTTTTATGGGCTTTACTGAAGTTATACTCAACATCAGGACCATTTTTCGCAACATCCGGTTCTGCAAAAAGGATATCCTGGAATGGAAGCCCGACGCTGTGATACTGGTCGACTACCCGGGTTTTAACATGCGTATAGCTGAATTTGCCAAAACCAACGGGTTTAAGGTTTTTTATTATATCGCTCCGCAGATATGGGCGTGGAAAAAACACCGTATCCACAAACTTCACCGCTACACCGACCTCACTTTTGTAGTAATGCCTTTTGAAGTCGACTTCCATAAAAGCTACGGGTACAAAGCGGAGTTTACCGGCCATCCCCTACCCGATTCCATTGATTTAAATGCAAAGATCGATGAAGGTGATTTCAGGAAGGCAAACGGGCTAAGCGACAAACCCATCATTGCCATTGTTCCCGGAAGCCGCAAACAGGAGTTGAAGCGCATACTGCCGCCCATGCTTAAAATAACAGA
The DNA here is from genome assembly GCA_937965665.1 of uncultured Bacteroidales bacterium. Taxonomy (GTDB): domain Bacteria; phylum Bacteroidota; class Bacteroidia; order Bacteroidales; family UBA4417; genus UBA4417. The sequence continues at coordinate 5,556 of CALCJE010000249.1, read as the reverse complement.
ACGGTTCAGTGATTACCAGTTTGTAATAGCCGGTGTTGCCAGCATACCCGAAAGCTTTTATACCAGGCTGATAAAAAACTACCCGGTAAAAGTTATTCATAGCCGAACTTACGACCTCTTACGGGTAGCCAGGGCTGCAGCCGTGAAATCAGGCACAGTTACCCTCGAAACCGCCATGCTGGGCGTTCCCGAAGTAGTTTGTTACCGCTTCAGCTTGGTTTCGGCATTAGCGGCCGGGCTGGTGGTGCGGGTAAAATTTATTTCATTGGTAAACCTTATCCTCGACCGTAAAGCCGTACCCGAACTTATACAATTTAATTTTACACCCGAAGCATTAAGCCGCGAGCTGGCACTGATATTGCCCGATGGCGCGGCACGAAGCAAGATGCTTGATGATTATAAAGAACTGAGGGAAAAGGTAGGCTCTGCCGGAGCCTCAGCCCGGGCAGCAGCCCTTATGGTTGAAAACCTGCGGGAAAAAACTATATAGAAGTAACTCCATTGCGCATTGAATGCTTACTGCAAGCCCGGGTATTTTTAATATCCCGGGTTTTTATTTTAAAGTATTCCAGCATTTTATAGCATCTGCGAATAGATTCAGCAACAATTATTTATAACTTTGGGATAAACATCGCATTGTATGCAATACCGGCACCTGTTTCCCATGGTGAGATTATTGCTGCCATTTATGGCTGGTATTGTCATGTGCACGGCGGTATCTGCAACCATCGAAATTCCGGTTTACATCTGGTTGTGCTTGCTGGCGCTTACTCTTGCATCAGCTTTTATTCAGCTGCCCAATGCCCGTTTTCTTCAAACCCGGGCTTTTGGATTGCTGGCCAGCTTATTTCTGTTTGTAAGTGGATATAACCTGGTGTTGCTTCATCAGGAGATTCTGCGACCGGATCATTTTTCACACACCAGTCAAAATGGGACCTTTATTGCCCGGGTTCAGGAGCCGGCACAGGAAAAAGAACACAGCTATAAAACGATACTCAGGGTAAAAGGAATCAGGAAAGGCCCTGGTTTTGTACCTGCCGAAGGACGGGTACTCACCTACCTGGCTAAAGACTCGTTACATCAACCACCTGAGGAAGGAAGTCTCATCGTTTTCTCCGGAAATATTCAGACGATCAGTGGCCCGCAGAACCCGGGAGCCTTCGATTACCGGAAATATATGGCCACCAATAATGTTTACCACCAGGTGTACCTTAGCACCCGGAGCTGGAAAGTGCTTGAGAATCCAAAAGGCTTCAGCCTGGTAAGCACCGCCCACCAGGTTTCCGATAAATTCGTATCCATACTTGGAGCAAACGGGCTTAAAGGACGCGAGTTTGCAGTTGCGGCAGCCCTTATTATGGGCCAGAGCGATATGCTGGATAACGAAACGCTTCAGGCATATTCGGGCACAGGTGTAATGCATATACTGAGCGTATCCGGTTTGCATGTAGGCGTAATTTTTATCATCATCAGCTTTTTGCTCGGATTTATGAAGAAAAATGGCTGGCAGTTATATTTTAAAACAGCCATCATACTTTTTACCATCTGGGCCTATGCACTGCTAACCGGTATGTCGCCTTCGGTGATGAGGTCGGCGGTTATGTTTACATTTATTTCGCTGGGCAATGCCAGCAACCGCTATGTGCATATCATCAATTCGCTGGCTGTTTCGGCCCTGGTGCTTTTACTTATCGATCCGCTAATGATAAATAATGTCGGTTTCCAGCTTTCTTATATCGCCATTCTTGGTATTGTTTTTATTAATAAACCAATTGCTAACCTTTGGAATCCCAGGAACAGGATAGCTGAATATATATGGGGATTAATAGCCGTTTCTATTGCCGCCCAGGTTGCAACTGCGCCGTTGGCCATGCTTTATTTTCACCAGTTCCCGGCTTACTTTATCCCGGCTAACCTGGTTGCCATTCCCTTGTCGTTCCTGGCTATTTATTCAGGGGTGGCAGTGCTGGCATCTTCTCTCGTCCCAGTAATCAGTTCGTTTTTTGGTATTCTTACCAACTACCTGCTTTATGCGCTCAACTATTCAGTCAGTTTTATTGAGCATTTGCCGCATTCAGTATTACCTGTTACTTCCATTTTTGCAAAGGAAACTATCCTCATTTACCTGGTTATAACATTTGTTGGCCTTTGGCTGTATTACCAGCGGAAATCCCTGGTTTTTGTTTCACTCAGCCTGGTACTTGCACTTACGGTTTGTTTTTCCTTCACCGAATTAAATCGCCGGGAGCAACAGAAAATAATCTTTTATGCAGCCGGAAAACAATCGGCACTTGGTTTTATCCATGGGAACGAACAGGTGTTAATTGCGGATTCAATCCTGATTTCCGACAACAAAGCCATGAAGTTCCAGATTGATGGCTCCAGGACACTTTACGGAATACAGGCATTATCTGTTTCAGCTATTGACACTTTGGCTGGCGGACACGCTAAATATTTTACATCTAATGGACTTTTAATTACCCTTGGAAGGAATCTCATTTTTCACAATAAGCGAATTGCCATTATCGACAGCCTGCCACAGGTTCGTGGAAACATAAAGAAACTGGCGGTTGATTACCTGTGGATACGCGGAAATCCCAGGCTGAGGATTGCTGATCTTCAGAAATTATACGAACCAGGGCTGATTCTGCTGGATGGCTCAAATTCGTATTACAAAGCTGAAAAATGGATGGCTGAGTTCAGGAAAGCAGGACTCAGAGCCTGGAACCTGAAGCAATCAGGGGCATATGTAGTCAGCTTATAACCTGCTGATCTTCATCCCGAAGGATTCAATTTACTGATGTTGCCGGGAGGGTGTTGTGCTGTGTGCTATGTGCTTTGTGTTTTGTGCAAGGCTTGGTGCTATCTGTGCATCAGTTTCTAATTTGCTAACTAACCACTATGCACAGTGCACTATGCACTGTACCCTGTGTGCTTTTCTAAGGACTGGTTTCAGAATGAAATCAAATCCCCTGTTTTCAGCCCGTGCCTGTCGGCGTAACCGGCATTTACCTCAACCACGTACATGGCTGGTTTACCTGATTCGATCTGGTCGAGCGAATAGGGTTTACAGTTTTTGTGAATGCTCACTATTCTTCTGTCAGCATTCACGAACATGATATCCAGCGAGAGAATTGTGTTTTTCATCCAGAAAGCCTGTGGCTCCTCGGTTTCCATCAGGAAAAGCATTCCAGCATTTTCGGGCATCGAATCGCGGTACATGAGGCCTTGCGCACGTTCGGCGTCATTATCAGCTATTTCGATATCAATAGTCGTAATTACTTTGGTGGTTTTTCCATCCACAAACCTCAGTTCTCCGTCCTTGCGAAAAACCGGTTTTGCATCCGTTATAGGCTGGGCATAGTCGGTTTCGGAGTATTTACGAACCGGTTTTTTAACCGGATTAATAAAAATTACCATAGTGCTAATGATTATGATCAGCAGGAGAATTATTGCTATGATGATGTTGTAGAGGGAAATTTTTCGTTTCATTGATTCAATTTGATTTTTTGAGAATTACGAAGACCTGTTGAACAGATGATGCCGCGAAGTTAAAATTTAAAATCCATATAAACCGGCAGGTGGTCGCTGAATCCGCCAATATATTTAGCACCATAATACGTTCGGAACGGTTTTTTACCAAACCATGCCTCATCGTCCATCAGTAAAAACGGGGCATCAAAAATATGCAGGCTATGTGGAGTTGTATTCTTAAGCAGGGGAACGGAAACAATCATATGATCAATGGTTTCCCATTCTTCGCGGAATTTGATTGTTCCTTTTTTCCATGATAAACCGGCCCCAGTAAGCATATTATACAAATCGTTGGGTGCCAGGTTAACTGAATCCATTTTGGCTTTTAATACCTGGCTCACTCCTTCTTCGGCCGGAGTTTCGTTCAGGTCGCCCATGATCAATATTTTAGCATTTGCATTGGCCAACAACAGCGAATCGGCCAATGTGCGCAAAACCGAAGCAACAAAATTACGTTTGGGAATAGTTTCCATGGCTCCTCCAAATTTTGAAGGCCAGTGATTCACGAAAATATGCATGGTGTCGCGCCTGCAGGCTATTCCCTTCACATAAAGTACATCGCGGGTACGCGATGCTGTGTCGAAGGGAAAATGAATATTTACAGGCCTGCTGTATAACACTTTAAATTTATCAGGCCGGTAAAGCAAAGCAACATCAATCCCGCGCGGGTCGGGCGACTCGTAATGCACCAACTTGTACCCGAAATTTTTAAGCGGGGTATCGTAAATCAGCCCATTGAGCACCCGCCTGTTTTCAACCTCGCACAAGCCAATAAGTCCGGGTGGCTCCCATCCACCAACCGCAAGGGCGACCTTCGCTACATTTACCTGCTTATGCTTCAGCCGGCTGTAATTCCAGCCCCGCATTCCGTCGGGCTGGTATTCGTCGTCAGATTTGGTGCTGTCCTCGGCCGGATCGAACATATTTTCCACGTTATAGAACATCACCCGAAGCTCATTCTCTGCTTTCCTTTCGTCGCCGGCTTCCTTAAATACTGCTTTTTTCGCACCCTGTTGTGTGTAACCCGGGACTGCCGATACCAGCAAAATGAACAACACCCATAAAGTGCAGTAGGTAATTTTCATACAAGGCTTTTAAGTTTCACACAAAACCTATTCCCGGGAATTCACATTCCGGGTAATCATCTGCATTCAAAGATACAGCTTTATCAGTGAATATTCGCGATGTTCAGGCCGCATTCCGGCCAGTGCAGTTAGAATTATTCTAAATTAAATACAAACCCCTAACATATGTATTCATTTAATACATTCGCAGCATATTAAATTTTCACATCATACCAGTAATACAACTATGGCTAATAAAAAATCACCGCTAAATTATTATCGTATTACCCTTCAATGGGGGATTTTCGCACTACTGATCTATATGCTTACCCGGCCATGGTTCGACCGCAATTACATTCCGGATTTTGAAGCCTACTGCCCGTTTGGTGGTATGCAATCGCTGGCAAGCTATTTTTCAACACACTCGCTGGCATGTTCCATGACTACAGTTCAGATTGCGCTGGGAATTACCCTGCTGCTGGCAGTTGTCCTCTTCAGCAAATTATTTTGCAGCTATATTTGTCCCATAGGAACTTTTACCGAATGGATGGGGGTGCTGGGCCGTAAAGCCAGGCTGCAGATAACCATAAAAGGAAACTGGGATAAAATCCTGCGTTTGCTCAAGTACGTGTTGCTGTTCATCACGTTTTACTTTACAGTTACGGCCAGCGAATTATTCTGTCGTAAGTTCGATCCTTTTTATGCCGGATTTACAGGATTTAGCGGCGATGTGGTGTTGTGGTACGCGATCCCTGCATTCGTGCTTGCTGTTGCCGGCTCTTTCTTTTTCCGGCAATTCTGGTGCAAATACCTGTGTCCGCTGGGAGCCATCACCAACATTGCTGTTTATGCACTTCCGGCTTCCGCTATCACCTTGTTGTGGGTTTTACTCAACTATGCTGCCGGTTTAAGTATTCCCTGGCCCTGGTTACTGGGTGCACTTTGTCTTGCAGGATTC
>CALCJE010000248.1 GCA_937965665.1 uncultured Bacteroidales bacterium | reverse complement strand
ACCCTAATTATAGAAATCAATTTTCACACCCTTTCAATCGCCATAGCTATTCCCTGGCCAACACCAATACACATGGTACACAGGGCTCTGTTTTGGTTGGTTCGCTGCAATTGGTGAACCGCGGTAGCCAGCAGGCGGGCACCGCTCATGCCCAATGGGTGACCAAGTGCAATAGCGCCGCCCTTTGGATTTAGCCGTGGATCATTATCGGCAATTTTCAGCAGGCGGGTGCAGGCAAGCGATTGAGCCGCAAATGCTTCGTTCAGCTCAATCAGGTCGAAATGGCTGAGGGTAAGCCCCGTAAGTGCCAGTAATTTCTGGGTTGCCGGCACAGGGCCAATTCCCATAATACGCGGAGGCACACCGGCACTTTGCATGCCAATAATGCGTGCCAGGGGATTCAGATTATATTTTTTGATTGCCGGTTCCGAAGCAATGATCAGGGCAGCTGCTCCGTCGTTAACACCGGAAGCATTACCGGCAGTAATCGTTCCGCCGGGCTTTGAAATGGCTTTCAGCGTGGCCAGTTTTTCGAGGCTGGTAAGGCGGGGATGCTCATCTGTGTTGAAAACCACGGGGTCTGCTTTGGCAACAGGTATGGTAACCGGCACTATTTCTGCATCGAACCAACCATTGTCGCGGGCAAGTTTTGTTTTAAGCTGGCTGTGGTATGCAAAGAGGTCCTGGTCGTCGCGGCTGATATTGTATTCTTCGGCCAGGTTCTCTGCAGTTTCAATCATGGAATCAACCCCGTAAAGCTGTTCCAGTTTTTTATTTACAAATCGCCAGCCAATGGTAGTATCGTATATTTCGGCTTGTCGGGCGAAAGGCTCGGCTGATTTTGCCATTACAAACGGGGCGCGCGTCATACTTTCAACTCCCCCGGCTATAATTAATTGTGCTTCCCCGCTTTTAATTGCCCGGGCTGCAACGCCAACGGCTTCCATTCCCGATCCGCAAAGGCGGTTTACCGTAAGCCCCGAAACTGTATAAGGCAATCCAGCCAGCAACAACGCCATCCTGGCAACATTCCTATTGTCCTCTCCTGCCTGGTTTGCGCATCCAAGTATAATGTCGTCAATATCCGAGGCATCAATACCCGGGTTACGCTTAAGTAAGGCACGGATTGGAATTGCTGCCAGGTCGTCGGTACGGATGGATGAAAGCGCACCGGCATACCTGCCAATGGGAGTGCGTATGGCATCACAGATAAAAGCCTCGTTCATATCCTGAGAATTAAGCGTTAAGATGTGGTTTTATAACCCGGAAACTTTTCAGCATTGCTTCGCTCAGCAAGTCAATTTCTGCCTGTGTAATCACAGTTGAAAGTACGCAGGAACAGGAATTGATCATGATGACTCCTTCAGCATACATGCTTTCGAGAAACAGGTTCATAATACTTTTGAGGCGGGCATCTTCGTAACAGTCGCGGTAGGTTTTAGGCGGTGTTTCCCTGAAATGGACCTTAAACATCGATCCCTTTCCTGTAATGCTTAAAGGAATGCCTGCCATTTTACCGGCTTCATAAATTTGCCTGATGGCAACCTGTGATAATTCATTTATTTTCCTGACGGCCTCACGATCAAACATTTCCATCGCTACTTTCCCGGCAGTCATCGAAACCGGATTGGCCGAAAAAGTACCCGACAAAGCAAATCTGAAATCACTGCCACCCGGATCGAGAATATCCATAATATCCTTCCTTCCGGCAAAAGCGCCTACCGGAAAACCACCGCCAATAATTTTACCCAGCGAGGTAAGATCAGGTTTCACCGAATAAGCGGACTGCGCGCCTTCGTATGCCGCCCTGAAACAGATTACCTCATCGAAACATAGCAGCGCATCGTGCTGCCTTGTCCAGTTGTAAAGCGCTTCAACAAATGCGGGAGTGGCCTGTACCATTCCTATGCGGTGAGGCACCGGATCAATAATCACACAGGCAATATCGCCGGCATGTTTATCTAAAATACTGATGGTGCGTTCAATATCATTGTAAGGATAAATTACAACA
>CALCJE010000247.1 GCA_937965665.1 uncultured Bacteroidales bacterium | reverse complement strand
ATATGGGTGGCGCTGAGGTCCGGCAATGGAAACGAAGCATGACCCAGGCGACTGAATACCTGGATATCAGCAGCCTGAAACCGGGCACCTATGTAATCCGGATTACTTCCGGCAGGAATGTTATCGATACCCGCAAAATATCAATTCTGAAGTAGCCCGGGTCTGGAATAATCACCCTTATCTTCTATCTGCAGCGCAGCAGCCATCAATTCAATATTTTTATTGATTTCATAACGTTTTATATCATATCCATAAATTCCTATTCCGGATTTAATGGTTGCAGATTTTCGGCTGGCGCGATACACCCAAGCGTTTCCCAAAATAAATTTACTCGGAACAACTGCTTTTTGCATTTTTATAACGAGGTTTCCCCAATTATTCATAAACATATACTATACGGGCTGCAGCAGCGTTAAGTTTTCAAATTACAACTGTTGATAAGTTACTCCGCCCCTACCCGGTGCTGTCTACTTAAAGCAGTAACTTTAATCCTGATTTTCAGCATCTGAATATGAATATAACCCGAATTTTAGCCACTTCCGTTTGTGTATTCCTTTTGGGCCTGGGTTCACAGGTTTCGGCACAACGAACAAGCATTTACAATAATCCCCAAGCTACCTTCGACCAGGCCACAGACCTTTACAGCAAAGCTCAGTATGCTGCTGCGCAGGTGATGTTCGACAAGCTGGCAGCAGGCGAAAAATCGAACCTTCAGGCTGGTTCTGAATATTATGCGGCCATGTGCTCATCACAACTTTTTCATCCTGATGCCACGGCAAGGTTCGAAAATTTTGTGAGTTCGTACCCGCAGAATGTGCTTGTAAACAGCGCGAACTTCGAATTAGGCAAACTTGCACTCCTGGATAAGGATTACCGCAAGGCATTGGCCTGCTTCGACAAGCTGAATATAAATGAGCTCCCGGAAGAACAGCAGTATGAGTACTATTTCAAAACCGGCTATGCCTATTTCAAAACCGACAACCTGAAAAAAGCAAGGGAAAATTTCGGGCAACTGATTGACAAGCCAAACAAATACAACACGCCCGCAAATTACTATTACGCGCATATCGCATATTCACAAAAGGATTACGAAACCGCACTTAAACATTTCGAAAGGGTTTCGACCGACGAAACTTTTAAAGATGTGGTAAATTACTACATCGTGCAGATTTATGCCCTACAGGGCCGCTACGAAGAAGTACTGGCACGGTCGCTCCCATTGCTGCAGATGGGCAACGACAAAAAAACAGCCGAAATAGCCAGGCTCACTGCCGATGCCTATTTTCACCAGGGGGATTACAAAACCTCGCTGAAATACTTTAACCAGTACCTGGAATCGAAGCCTGCTATAGTTTCGTCAGCCGACAATTATGAAATTGCCTTTGCAAATTATAAAAACGGCAATTTTAACCAGGCTGTAAAATATTTCCAGGCAGTAACAACCGCCAGGGATACGCTTGCGCAAAATGCATATTATCACCTCGGCGACTGCTACCTGAAAACCAACCAGAAACGTTTTGCTTTCAACGCCTTTAATGCAGCATTTAAACTGAAAACTGATCCATTTATCACCGAAGAATCACTTTTCAACTACGCAAAACTGGCTGTTGAACTTTCGTACAATCCCTATAACGAAGCGGTGAATGCCATACAGGAGTACCTGGATAAATATCCCGAATCGGCCCGTCGCGACGAACTTTACGGCTACCTGGCAGATTTGTACCTGCTGACTAAAAATTACAAAAGCGCGCTGACCAGCATACAACAGATTAAGAAACGCAGCACGCGCCTGGATGCTGCCTTCCAGAAGATTGCCTATTACCGGGGTATTGAAATGTTCAATGAAACGGATTATGATGGCGCTATCTTGCTCTTTGCCCAGGCCCGTGAAATAACTTCGGATAACGCTATAAAAGCACTTTCGTCGTATTGTACGGCTGAGGCGTATTACCGCACTGCCCGCTGGGATAAAGCACTTGAGGCGTATAACAAATTCCAGGTAACACCAGGCGCCATTAGCCAGCCTGTATTTAATACCGCCAACTACAACATCGGGTATTGTTATTTTAAAAAGAAAGATTACGTGAAGGCAGCAACAGGTTTCAGGAAATATCTTGCCGAAAAGAAAACTGAGAGCAAACTGGCAGCCGATGCCAGCCTGAGGCTCGGCGATTGCTATTTTATGACCAAGGAATATGCACTGGCTATTGAATATTACCAGAAAGCCGCTGCCGCGAAAGTGAATGATGCCGACTATGCCATGTACCAGGCCGGTATCTGCTACGGGGTGCAGGGCGACATGCCGAACAAAATTGCTACCCTGCGCAAAATGCTGCAATCGTACAGCAAATCATCGTACACCGATGATGCTCTTTATGAAATTGGACTAACTTACAATGTTACCGGCAAGGACAGCGAGGCACTCAATTATTTCCAGCGCGTGGTTAAAGAATTCCCGAACAGCCCGTATGTAAAAAAATCGCTGTTAAAAACCGGGCTGATCTTCTTTAACCAGAACCGCGACGAGGAAGCCCTGGCTATGCTGAAACGTGTGGCGAAAGACTACCCGGGCAGCCCTGAATCGAAAGAAGCACTCAGCAGCGTAAAAAGCATTTATGTTGAAATGAACCAGGTTGACGAATACGTGGATTTTACAAAAGAAGTCCCTGAAGGGGATATTACGCGTTCGGAACAGGATTCGCTTACCTACATCGCATCCGAGAATCAATATATGAATGGCAACTGCGAAAAAGCGGTTGATGGATTTACAAAATACCTGACAAAGTTCCCGGAAGGGTCCTTTGTTCTGGAGGCTAACTTTTACAAGGCCGAATGCGACTACAAAGCCCAGAGGTACGATAATGCATTGAAAAGCTATGATTTTATCATTAACCAGCAGCGTTCGCGCTTCACGGCAAATGCGGCATCGCGTGCAGCGCAGATTAACCACATGCGGAGCAACTACGAGGCAGCGCTCGAAGATTATATCCGCCTCGAAGAAAATGCTGACCAACCCGGAATGATTATGAATGCACTGGCAGGACAAATGCAGTGCAATTACGCTTTGAAACGCTACGGGCTGGCCATCCAGTCGGGACAGAAACTGCTGGCAGTTGACAAACTGCCCGAAAACCTGCAGGCCGAAGGACACATTACGCTGGCTCGTTCGGCTTACGCACTCACCAACACCGACCTGGCCCGCAAAGAGTATCTCGAAACCGTAAAACTCTCGAAAAATGAAATTGCTGCGGAGGCAAAATATATGCTTGCCCAGCTCGACTTCGAAAATGCAAAATACGATGAATGCGAAAAAACTGTTTTTGCCCTGTCGGAAAACTATGCATCGTACGATTACTGGGTGGCAAAAGGATTCCTGCTGCTGGCCGATGTTTACGTGAAAAAGGGCAATACCTTCCAGGCAAAACAGACCCTGCAGAGTATCATTGATAATTATGAGGGCAAGGACCTGGTTGACGAAGCCCGGGCGAAACTTGCTGCCATCGGCGATACCAACTGATAACTAAAAAACATGAAATCAACCGGTAGTTATCATCCACTAAAGTTTGAGAGAAAAATGAGAACATCAACATCCAAAATAGCATATTTAACCCTGGTAAGTTTATTTTTTACTGTAGCCTTAAACCCGGTTATAGCCCAGGTTAAAACCTACAACGAAGAAATAACGGTTGTGGCACCCTTCAACCCCATTATTCCCGATGCTTTTAAAATCAGCAGTAATCCATCCATTACTGATACCCTGGCCAGTATACCTCAAATGACTTACAGCGTTGTTCCCAGGCTGGCGGAAGTGAGGCCGGTGATTGAACCCTTACCGGCTGTAAAACTTGTTGCCGAGCCTATCAGCAAATTGTACCGGAACTATATCAGGGGTGGCGGCGGGAACTACTCCTCGCTATATGGTGAATTATTTATGAGCAACCTGCGTTCGAAAAAATACCTTTCGTCGGTGCACCTGAAACACTTATCGTCAGCCGGCGAAATAAAAGACTACGGTCCTGCTGCAAACAGCCGCCAGGAGGCCGAAATTAACGCTACCCGTTATTTCGACGAGCATGCGCTGGCCGGTAAAATTTATTACAACCGCGATGGCCTTCACCTGTATGGTTTTAAACCTGCCGATTATCCTGATACTGTAATTGAAAAAGACGACATACAGCAAAGGTATCATACAGCTGGGGCTACACTCAATTATAGCAGCACCTACAAGGACACGGATAAACTGAATCATTCCATCGGGCTTTCGTACTACTTTATGGGAGGTTTGCACGAAATGAAAGAAAATAATGTTCAGGTTAACACAACGCTCTATAAATCATACGACCTGTTAAGACTCGAAAAACCACAGGTACTGGGCATCACGGCGAGTTATAATTTCCTGAACCAGCATAATGCCCTGGGTTACACGAACAGCAGCATACTACTGATCAATCCTTTCATAAAGGCCGAATACAACGAATATAGTTTTATGGCCGGCTTCAGGCTGAATGTTGCTTCGGACACGCTTACCACCAAAGGACACATATACCCTGTTGCCGAAGCCAAACTGGAACTGATCCCTGACGCGCTGAAACTTTTTGCCGGCATAAGCGGCGGAATGGAACGCACCTCTCTGCAGAATACCACGGAACAAAACCTGTATATCAGCCCCGTAATGCCATGGGACTTTGTGTACAACAAGTTCAACATTTACGGAGGATTCCTGAGCAACATCACCAGCAGCGTTAATTTTAACGGCAGCATAGCCAGCAATACTTACGACAATTACCCGTTTTTTATCACCGATACCAGCCAGTACCTGCTGAACACATACACGCTGGTATATGATCACATGAGTACGGTTAAAATAAAGGGCGAAGTGGAATTTATAAAAACAGCAAGGCTGCGCCTGGCGCTCAATGGAACATACTCGCATTACAAAACCAACCAGGAGCACGCCTGGTACAAGCCTTCGTATGAGTTCGAATTTAACGGCAGGTACGATATGCAAAGCAAAATAGCCGTTACCATGAAAGCCGTTGTTACCGGGCCGGTATGGGCATCAGTGCCAGTTGGCGATCCTTTGATTAATGGAATCGGCCAACAACCTTATATTTTCGAATCGCAAAAAATTAATGGCTGGGCCGATATAAACCTGGGGCTGGAGTACCGCTTCACCAAAGCTTTATCGGCATGGCTTAATTTTAACAACCTGACCAACAGCAAGTATTACCGCTGGTATAATTACCGGTCGTATGGCATTAATGTGCTGGGCGGGGTGAGTTATACTTTCTAAGTTATTGCGGATGTCGGATTGCAAATGGCGGATGTCGGACTGCAAATGGCGGATTTGGGTCTTGGATTTTGGAACTTGGAATTTTGGACTTCGAACTTAAGACTCAAATGACGAGTAACCGAATCTTATCCGTTTAGTATGTTTTTTGATAATTATTCTACCACAACATCTTCCGGGATTTTCATCCGCTGTTTAACGACAACTTTTGTTTTCCAGTTGCCTTTTAAATAATAGAGATACGAAAGCGACATGCCGATAAACCAGGCTACCGGTATGGACCACCAGATGCCGTCGACGCCAAAATACCGCGACATAATCCAGGCTGCCGGTATGCGGATGGCCCATAAAGCAAATAAGGTAATGAACATGGGGATCAAAGTATCACCAGCACCGCGCATTACTCCACCAATCACGAACATAGTGGAGAAGAAAATATAAAACGAACTGACAATAACCAGGTATTCAGCTCCTATGGCAATTACGGCAACATCGTCAGTAAACAGGTGCATTAGCTGATGCCTGAAAATAATCACCACAAGGCTGGTTAACAAGGCAAGTGCACCTGACATCATAAAGGTAGATCTCAATCCTTGTTTGACACGTTCGGGCTTATTGGCTCCCAGATTTTGCCCCACAAAAGTCGACAAGGCGGCTCCAAAATTCATAGCAGGCATGCCAGCAAGTGAATCAAGCCGGCCGGCAGCGCTGTATGCTGCAATTACATCGGTTCCAAAACCATTTACAATGCGTGTAACGGCAAGCATCCCCATTGATACGAAAGTTTGTTGCAAACCCGTTGGCAACCCGATCATCAGGCTTTTACGGAATATTGCCCTGTCGAAAACCAGTTTCAGGCTGTTCAGTTTTACAACTTCGTGTGTCCGGTTCAGGTAGATAACCCCGGTAAAAAAAGCGCCTGCCTGTGCAATAACTGTAGCCCAGGCCGAACCTGCCACACCCCATTTGAAAACCGCAACAAAAAGCCAGACCAGGATAATATTCATTACCGTTGATATAACCAGGAAGTAGAGTGGTGTTTTCGAATCGCCCAAACCACGAAGCACCGAACTTATCCCGTTGAATCCAAAAAAGAATACAGTGCCTGTGAGGTATACATTAAAGTAAGTTACCGCCTGCGGTATCACGTCTTCGGGTAAACGGATAAGCCTGAAAATAGGGCCACTCAGCGTAATGCCAACAATGGTTACTAATATAGAGGCAAAAAACAGGAAGATGTACATGGTTTCGATGGATCGCTTTACCATTTTCATGTCCCTGGCTCCGAAATACTGCGAAACAATAATTGTTGTGCCCATAGCAACGCCAACCACAAAGGATATAAGCATAAAAATGAGCGGGAACGATGCGCCAACAGCAGCCAGGGCTTGTTTCCCGATATAACGGCCAACAACAATGCTATCAACAATATTGTACATCTGTTGAAACACATTGCCGATAAGCATTGGTATGGCAAACTTAAAAATAAGGCTTCCGCTGTTTCCTTCGGTGAGGTCTTTCATTAAAAATACAGGCGTAATGTTATGAATCAGTTTTTTATGGCAAAAAAGTCACTTCCATCCGGCGACAGAATTACAGGCAAAAAATATAAGGGCGGTTTCGCGAATGGTGGTAATGAAAGGCCTGTTTAAAACGGAAAGGGTCATCAGTTAATGTATAAAAACCGGTACCGGGAAACAGGAACCCTGGTTTATCTGACAGCAACTATCTGATGAAATGAATTAAGAAAGCAGATCAACTCTCATTTGATCAACCATCAGGGCTATATTTTTATCAGCACACTGAATCAAATCATTGAGTTTCTGGTCATTGCTATTATCTTTCGAAAGGTCCTCAATCATCTGGAAAGTTTGCTGAAGATGCGCTGCGCCAAAAAACGAAAAGTGTGGTTTAAGTTTATGGGCCTGCTGCCTGACTGTTTCCAGTTCCTTTGCATCGAAAGCTTTTCGTATTGCGGCAATGGTCCCCGGTGTGTTGGTAACGAACATTTCTACAATAGAACGCACAAATTCGGGATCATCGGCTTCGAACATTTCGAGTGAATATAACTTGCCATTTGATTTATCAGTACCGTTTTTACACATGGTATCAGCATTTGAGCAATCCAGGTCACTTTTCAGGTAGCGCGAAAGCTTCATTTTCAAATCCCGCCTGGTGATGGGTTTCTGCAGGTAATCGTCGAATCCGGCCTTGGCTACAATGCTCATAATATTATCGTCGTTATGAGCTGTAAGGGCAATGATTACATGCTTTTTACCGCTTGTTTCCTGTTGTTTCCTTACCAGGGTAGCAGCCTCCAGACCGTTCATTCCGGGCATCTCAATATCCATCAAAATAACACTTGGTTCTATAGCCTCAATCTGGGACAGCAATTTGTCTGCACAATCCATGCACATACATTCATAGCCCATTTGTTTTAAATATTTTGAAAACAGAAGACGATCAGAATCAGAGTCTTCGACTAATAATATCGTGCGGTTAACGATCATCAGGCAGAACTGTTATTTAGTACAACAAAAGTAACAAGTATTTCAGTATGAAATACATCTGAAGTTAAAAATCTGTGTTTTCGCGTTGCACCAGGGCTTTTGTCGATAACAAACCGCATGCTGCATCAATATCGAGCCCGCGTGAAGCCCTGATGGTTGTAACAATTCCTTTGTCTATTAACCCCCTTTGAAATTCGAGTAACCTGGCTTCGTCGGTAGGAGGCAAAGGCACGTGAGGTACCGGGTGAAAACGAATCAGGTTGATACGGCAACGTGTTTTATTCAACAACCTGGCAAGTTCTTTCACATGCTTCGGGGTATCGTTTAAACCTCCAAACACGATATACTCAATCGAAATACGCCTGTATTTCCCCGGATCGGAACGGTTTATACTGTCAATCACTTCCTTAATAGGATAAACGTGCTGAATGGGCATTAAGCGGCGGCGTTCATCGTCGAAGGGCGAATGCAGGCTAACGGCCAGGTTACACTTGCTTTCGCGAAGGAAAATTTCCATGGCAGGCACAATGCCTATGGTAGATACTGTTATTTTCCGGCTGCTGAGTTCGAAACCATAATCGGCTGTTAATATTTCCTGGGCTTTCATTACCTGTTCGGCATTATCGAAAGGCTCACCCATTCCCATAAATACAATGTTTGTGATGGTTGACCTTTCGGGAAGGCTCCGCAGCTGGTTAAGAATTTGCCCGGCCGAAAGTTGTGCCTGGAAACCTTGCCGCCCGGTAGCACAAAAGAGACAACCCATTTTACAACCCACCTGCGACGAAACACAAAGTGTGTTGCGTTTCTGGTCGGGTATAAAGGCTGTTTCGATAAACTTATGGCTGCTTACCAGGAAAAGGTATTTCCTGGTACCGTCGGCCGATTCCTGAACTTTTACAGGCGCTACCACGCCCAGATCGTAATGCTCCGCCAGCAGGGCGCGTACTTTTTTCGAAATATTCGTCATTTCGTCGAACGACTGAATATCCGTTTTATACAGCCAGTTGGCAAGCTGAGTAGCTACAAAACCCGGAAGGTTTAGTTTTTCGGCTACCAGTTTCAGATCTGTAAGGGTTTTGCCCAGCAGAAGTTCTTTCGGGGCTAAGTTGTCAGGGACCAGCATTTAATTTCAGAAGTAGATTTCGGCTACTATGTTGCTGAACGCTATTCCTTTACCAAGTAAAATCTCCCTGCATTCAACAACCATTTCGGCACTGCCGCAAAGATAATACTTTTGATCCATTGGAAGGTCAATCATTTCCTCAAGGTAACTGGTTACCCGTCCATGATATACTCCATCACCTTCCTGCTGTGAACAGCACCGGATGTAGCGCGGGCCAAAATCAGCCATCAGTTTTTGGCTGAAATAAAAAGCATCCAGTGTTCTCGACCCGTGAATAAACGTTTTATTGCCACCCATGCCCGAGCGATACATGCTGTAAAATGGCGCTATACCGGTACCGGCTGCAATCCAGTAAGCCGGCTCATGCCCCCCGGCATACGAACCAAAGGGAACAGTAATATAAAGGGTGTCGGAAGGTTTCAGTTCGGCCAGGCTGGGAGTAAGTTTGCCTCCCGGCTTTATGTTATAGAGGATGTCGATATGGGAATCTTTCTCGCCGCTTGCAATGCTATATAGCCGCGCATCATCGGTAGGTGCCATGGCCAGGCCAAGCACCTGCCCTGCCCTGAAATCAAAATCACGCTCAAATGACAACAAAAAAACGTTGGGAGATATCTCTATATTCGAAGTTATAGTAACTGATTTGAATTTTACATTCGGTTTTGCTTCAACAGTGCTCATTATAAATGTTTAAGTATTTTTTTCAAATATTAAACGAACAAACACTGAATTGGTTCACTGATTATTTTTATAAAATTTATTCGTTTCATAATAAATAATTAATCTGCCGGGGTGCTTTATTTATTTCTCAGCTTTTTTTAGTAATGAAACTCAAATGTATTGAGCAGTAGTACTTTACCCAAAATTAAAAAATCACATTGTCAATATAGCCTTATGTTTTTAAGTAAATTCATTAACACCATATTTCAGATACAGATATTTTAACCACACTGCAATCCGGAATACAATCGCCAGAATGAAAAAGAAAAACTTAATTATTCCTGAATCCGCACCAGGCCAAACAGTAAAAATATGATGAAAATAAACGTCGGGCTTCAAAACTATATACAGTTGCTTTTTTGATACTTCTCAAACATTGCTTAATTTTGGGAAGCTACTCAATTTATTTGCTGTCAGGTTTAAAATTATAATTATGGAAACATTTCTAGCATCAAGACTAACGGCAGGCAATAAAGTTTTTCCTGCTGAAATTATCATCGACCAGCATGGTGTAACCTTAAAAATTCCCGGACTTTTCAGCGGCAGCGAAACAACCGTACCCTATACCCGAATTTCGTCAGTTGATATTACCTGCCCTTTTATCGGTTATTCATCAATTGTAATCAGCACAACGGGCGAAGGAGATATTAGGGCGCATGGATTCAGGAAAAACCAGGTGATTCGCATGAAAAACCTGATACTGGCAAGAATAAATGAGGAGCCCACGACCCGGTAACCGGCTTCAGATCCTGGTTAAGCATATACAAAAGGAAATGGCTTATTCAAACTTACCGGGTCTTGCACATTATGCCGCTAACTAATGCCAGCTAAAAAAGAAGCATACAAGTGGCTGATTTAAATACCAGTTTTACGTTGCAGAGCTGCCGGAAGCAGAACCGGTAAATTAACAAGCAACTTTGTATATCCCCCCGGTGAAGTAAGTGCGTTCTTTTACATTATGTTGCGGAGTATATTGGTTTTATAGTGTTAAACGGAAAGAATTAGTTTATGAAGACAGGTACTTTTCGATAAATCCCTGAACAGCACATAAATTTTGCTTACTTTCAATCCGGTTACAAGCAAATTATAAGTACTTTTATAAATATAACCGGGCATTGTATGGTGTATGGAGGAAACAGCTATGATTACTTATTTACACATATAAACTTGTACGAATCATGAATTTTTATTACACTTTACTTTAACCAGAAATCCTACCCAATTTTTCATAAATTTGTTATCAGTGTGCTGAAATGATTGTAGTTAAACCATTTGGAGAAACCGGAGTGCAAAATAGTAGAGCATGAAAACTACGTTTCTAAAATTAATTGATTTTGAGAAAGTTGACACCTTACTTGAAGGATTCAACAAATCCACAGGTTTTGTCACAGCCATTCTCGACCTCGAGGGAAATGTCCTCTCAAAATCAGGTTGGCGGCAATTATGCACCGGGTTTCACCGTGTACATCCGGAAACAGCAAAGAAATGTGCCATCAGCGATACTGTATTAGCCAATAAAATGGCCGAAGGCCAAAAATATCATTTTTATCAATGCTTAAACGGATTGGTCGACGTGGCTGTGCCCATTGTCGTGAAGGGTGAACACATTGCGAACTTATTTTCCGGCCAGTTCTTTTTTGAGGAACCTGATAAAGATTTTTTCCGGCAGCAAGGTGCTAAATATGGTTTTAACCCGGAAGAATATCAGCAGGCACTCAGAAATGTACCCGTTGTTTCGAGGGAAAAAGTGACCGTAGCTATTGATTTTCTGCTGAATATGACCCAGATGATCAGCGAAATGACATACCAGAAACTGGAACTCATGGAGCTGAACGAAATGATCCGAAAAAGCGAAGAGCGTTTCAGGAGTATTTTCGAAAACAACCTGGCAACCATGTTGCTCATTGAACCATCTACCCATCGGATTGTGGATGCCAATCATGCTGCCGAGCAATTTTATGGATGGAGTCGGGCACAACTTATACAGATGACGGTTGGACAGATCAATACGCTGCCGGCCGATGAACTTCAAAAAGTAATGGAAATAGCTGCGAGCCAGAAACGTATCTATTTCAAATTCAAACACCGGCGGGCCGACGGATCGGTTCGTGATGTGGAGATATACAGCAGCAAAGTTGAAATTGATGGGAAGTATTATCTTCATTCCATCATTCACGATATCACTGAGCAGGTAGAAGCTGAAAATAAGATTTTAAAAAGCGAGCAAATCCTGCGCCTTTTTGTGGAACACTCGCCGGCATCCATTGCCATGTTCGATAATAACATGCGTTACCTTGTAGTCAGTCACCGATTCCTGATTGATTATTATTTAGGGAATCAGGAGCTAACCGGCCGGTCGCATTACGAGGTATTTCCCGAAATCTCGGAACGCTGGAAGGAAATTCACCGTCGCTGCCTGGCAGGTGAAACCATTCGCGAAAACAGAGACGCATTTCAACGTGCCGATGGTTCGACAGACTGGATTCGGTGGGAAATAAGACCCTGGTACGAAACCGATAACCAGATTGGAGGCATTATTCTTTTCTCCGAAGTGATCACCCAACAGGTTGAATCTGAATTAGAATTAGCTGAAAGTGAAACATACAACCGCATGCTTTTTGAGCAATCAGCCATCGGCCTGGCATTGACTACTTTCGAAGGAAAACTGGTTGATATAAACACCACATTTTCGAATATTATTGGTCGTACCATCGAAGAAACTAAAGCATTGACTTATTGGGATATTACACCCGAAAAATATAAGAAAAATGAAAAGGAACAGTTAAAAGTACTGGCACAAGTGGGGCGATATGGGCCCTACGAAAAGGAATATATCCACAAAGACGGGCACCTGGTTCCTGTGCGATTGCAGGGATTGGTAATTGAACGGAACAATGAAAAGTTTATCTGGTCGAGCATTGAGGATATTTCGAATCGGAAGGAAGCAGAAATGCGGATCATCGAAAGCGAAAAAAGATATCGCTACCTTTTCGAGAACAACCCGCTTCCCATGTGGATTTTCGACTTGCAAACATTAAAATTCCTCGAAGTGAACGAAGCTGCTGTGTTGCATTATGGGTATTCGGCCCAGGAATTTCTCAGCATGACCATCAAGGATATTCGGCTGCCAGAAGATATTCTCGACTTAGAAAAAGACCTTGCCGAGTTGCAGCATACGAACCAATGGAGTGGCCTGGGACGGCATGTCAAGAAAAACGGCAACCTGATTTTTGTTGAAATAATTTCGCACCAGATTGAATATGAAGGCCGTGCAGTAAGACTTGTTTTATCGAACGATGTTACCGAAAAAATAATTGCAGAACAAAAATTACACGAAACCAATGAATATCTCGAAAACCTGTTTAATTATGCGAATGCTCCTATTATTGTATGGGACAACTCGTATCGGATTACACGCTTTAACCGTGCTTTCGAAAAATTAAGCGGCTACGCGGCCACCGAAGTCCTGGGAAGGGAAATAGATGTTCTATTCCCCAAAGCAAAGATTCAGACCTCGTTGCAAATGATCGAAAAAACCACCTCGGGCGAACGCTGGGAATCCATTGAAATCGAAATTCAAAGAAAAGACCAAACTGTAAGAACTGTTCTTTGGAATTCGGCCAACATCTTGGATTCGAAAGAGAACCAGATTATTGCTACCATTGCTCAGGGGCAGGACATTACCGAACGCAAACAAGCAGCGGAGGAACTCGAACGATTCTTTAAACTGGTTCCGGCTTTGGTTTGTATCGCTTCGATGGATGGATATTTCAAGAAAATAAATGATGTTTGGGAAAAAACACTTGGCTTTACCAAGGCAGAGCTCCTCGCTGAGCCTTTTGAAAATTTCATTCATCCTGATGACATTGAATCTACACGACAGGAAGTGGCCAGGCAAGTTAGTGGTATCATTACCATAAATTTCACCAATCGATACCGGACCAAAACCGGCGATTACAAGAGGCTTGAATGGCATGCAACACCATCCATCGATGGGACTATCCTGTATGCGGCTGCGCTCGATATTACTGAACGCAAACTGGCAGAAAAGGCCCTTACGGAAAGCGAAGAAAAATACCGCTCCATTTTTGAAAACAGCAGCGTGGCCATATTGCTGACCACCCCTGAGGGGCAAATATTATCGGCCAACGATTTTGCCTGCCAGCTTTTTGGCAGGACAGAAAAGGAAATTTGTGAATTCGGACGAAACAGCCTGGTCGATAGATCGGACAATCGCCTACGCAAACTTCTTGAAGAACGCGAAGCTACCGGCCATGCAAGAGGAGAACTAACATTTTTAAAAAAAGATGGTACCCCTTTTGAATGTGAAATTTCATCGGTGCTTTTTACCGATGCCGAAGGAAACAAACGCACAAGCATGGTTATCCGCGACCTGACTGAACAAAAACTGGCTGAACAGGAAATCCTGAAATTGAACCAATCGCTCGAAAACAAAGTTGCCTTGCGAACCCAGCAATTAACCAATGCCATGAAGGAACTCGAAACCTTTACCTACTCAGTTTCGCACGACCTGAAAGCACCGCTGCGTGGCATTGATGGCTACAGTAAACTGCTTTCTGATTTGTATGCTAAGGAATTGAACGACGAAGCACAATATTTTATCACCGTCATCCGCAATTCGACCATGCAAATGAACCAGCTGATTGAGGACCTGCTTCAGTATTCGCGGCTCGAAAGAAGTCAGCTGCGGAGCGAACTGGTCAATATCAGGCAGATAGTCGATTCGATATTGAAAATAAACCAGGATGACCTGTTAGTACAGAACTTCAGGATTGAAAATGATGTGCCCGATATATCAGTTTTTGCCGATTCAGGAGGAATTCAAATAGCCCTGCGCAATCTCATTGGTAATGCCATTAAATTTACCCGGTCGGCTGACAAGCCGGCTATACGGGTAAGCATGAATGAAACCCCCGGTTCCTGGGTAATTGAGGTTAGCGACAACGGCGTGGGTTTTGATATGAAATACCAACACCGCATATTCGAAATTTTCCAACGGCTGCACCGCGCCGAAGATTATCCCGGAACCGGCATTGGCCTGGCGATGGTAAGCAAAGCTATGCAACGCATGAACGGGCGTGTATGGGCCAATAGCGAACCTGGCAAAGGCGCTACATTTTACCTCGAATTAAGAAAACCAAACTAAAACGTAAGATATGAACCAGCCAATTTTACTAGTTGAAGATAATCCGGTTGACCTGGATCTGACGCTGCGCGCCTTTGCTTCGCGCAAACTCACTAACCCGATCGAGATAGCGCGCGACGGCGAAGAAGCACTTGCATACATCGAAAAATGGGAAAAAGGCGATGCCGTTCCCGTGGTGATTTTACTCGATTTAAAATTGCCCAAAATAAATGGGCTGGAAGTGCTTGAAGTAATCAAGAAACACCCGGTCTTTAAAACAATTCCTGTGGTGGTGCTCACAACTTCTTCCGAATCGGGTGATGTGAAAACATCGTATGAACTGGGCGCGAACTCATACATCCAAAAGCCTGTTGATTTCGAAAAATTTATTGAAGTGGCCAAACAGATTGAACTGTATTGGAGTGTTTTAAACAAACCTAACGATATATTTTTATAGGTTTAACATTCCCGGTATTATCCACTAAACCAGCATTCATGATTAAATAGTCATGTTTCAGAAAAAGCTAATATTGAAAAATATCGGTTTAAATACTGGCAATGCCATGAGACCTATAAAAACCACTTTTATAGCATTACACTTTGAGAATACCCTATGAATAAACAATTTTTTCGCCATGAAAATTTTACTTCTTGAAGACAATTCAACGGATGCTGAACTTACTCGGAGAAGCTTAACTTCAGAACTGCCCGGATGTAAAATAACAATTGCACCTACGCTAAAGGATGCACGGGAATGTATCAGCAAAGACGAAAACTTCGATATTGCCTTGCTCGACATGTCACTGCCCGACGGAAATGGGCAGGAACTGCTGGTCGAAATCCGGGAGTCCGGCGCTGATATGGCCGTGGTGATGCTAACCGGTTCGGGAAACGAAGAAGTGGCTGTTGCCGCCCTGAAAGCCGGCGCCGACGATTATGTAGTGAAACACACAGGATATATTTCGCAATTGCCTGCTAATATTAATATTGCCATCCAGAATTATAAACACAACCAGCAATTAAGAACCGGGCAAATAAAGGCTTTATATATTGAACACCATACCAGCGACATCGATCTTACCATCCGCTATTTAAAACAATACGCACCCAACATCCTTATTGACCCGGTACTTTCGGCATCAGAAGCACTCATGACTTTGCCGGACAGCAACCTGATGCCTGCGAAACATGACGTTATCCTGATGGATTATCGCCTGCCCGGATTGAATGCACTCGAATTTATAAAAATAATCAGGCAGGAACGCAAACTCGATATCCCTATTATCCTGGTCTCAGGGCACGGAAGCGAGGAAATTGCAGTACAGGCGCTTCGGCTGGGAGCCAACGAATACCTGGTAAAACGCGAGAATTATCTCTCCAGGTTGCCTATCATAATTTTAAATGCACACGAACATCATGAGCTTTTAAAAAAGCAATTCGCACTGGCCGAAAGCGAAGAAAAATACAGGTACCTCTTTGCCAATAATCCACAGCCCATGTGGATTTACGATACCGAAACGCTTGCTTTCCTCGAAGTTAACGATTCAGCTATACAACATTACGGATACACGAAAGAAGAATTTCTTTCCATTACGATTAAAGATATACGCCCAAAAGAGGATATCCCTTTCCTGATAAATGTTGTAGGGCGACTGGATAACGTAAATAATTCATTTGGCGAATACAGGCATCTGAAAAAAAATGGTGAAATAATAATTGTTGAAGTAATTTCGCATGCGCTGGAATTTAACAACCGAAAAGCCCGGCATGTAATGGTTAATGACATTACAAAACGTTACCTGGCCGAAAATGAGCTGCGTAAACTTTCGAGCGCTGTTGAGCAAAGCCCGGTTACAATTTTAATTACCGACCTCAATGGAACCATTGAGTATGTAAACCCGAGTTTTACTGAAATAACCGGGTACACCAGTGCTGAGGTAATTGGGAAAAATCCCCGGATTTTAAAATCGGGTGATACTTCTGATGAAGCCTACAGAATACTTTGGGACACAATTACTTCGGGAAATACATGGCGGGGAGAGTTCAAAAACCTGAAAAAAAACGGGGAACATTTTTTCGAATCTGCTTCTATCTCGCCTATCAAAGATAACAACGGGCTGATTACTCACTTTCTTGCTGTTAAAGAAGATATTACAAAACGCAAATTAGCTGAAGAACAAATTTCAAAATTAAACGAAAGTCTCGAACATAAAGTATCGGAACGAACCGCTCAACTACAGGCTGCCAATAAGGAAATGGAAGCTTTTAGCTACTCTGTTTCGCACGATCTCCGCTCACCACTCAGGGCTATAGCCGGTTTTGCTACTATACTCACCGAGGATTATGACAAAATAATAGATGCAGAAGGAAAACGGCTTTTAAACCTGATTACCTCCAATGCAAAGAATATGGGCCAGCTTATCGACGATCTTTTGGCCTTCTCTCGCCTGGGAAGAAAAGATATAAATTTCGATATCATTGATATGAATGCAATGGTATTGGAAGCATATGATACTATTGTTGCCGAAAATGAACGTCCACTTATTAATATCAGTGTGCAAAACCTGCCTGCTGTTTCCGGCGATTTTTCAATGTTAAAACAGGTATGGATTAATCTGATCAGCAACGCCATTAAATTTACTTCCCAAAAAACTGACCGCACCATCGAAATCGGATGCACTAACGAGCCAAAGAGCTTTGTGTTTTATATAAAAGACAATGGTGCCGGCTTTGATATGAGTTACTCAGCAAAATTATTTGGGGTATTTCAGCGGCTACATTCAGCCAAAGAATTTGAAGGCACTGGTATCGGACTTGCATTGGTGAAACAGATAATAAACAGGCATAAAGGACAAATATGGGCGGAAAGCAGTCCGAATCAAGGGGCAACTTTCTTTTTCAGCCTGCCCGTTGAGCCCGTGTAAAAAATATGTTTGTTTGTACACACCGGCAATAAGGCAAGATCGGTATAAATTCAGATATACTGTCACTAACCAGTCATAGGTTTAAAACATAAAATAAGACCAGGCTTTTTATGTTCCCGAAAGATACGGGTACAATAAAACTTCTGAATTATCTTTTGTTCTTACTGTAAAAACAAAACGCTGCATATAATTGATATGCAGCGTTTTATTAAAATAATGAACTTCTGTGGAGCTGCCGGGAGTCGAACCCGGGTCCAAACAAGCAGCAAAACCGCTTTCTACATGCTTAGCTTTCAGTTAATTGTCGGGGAAGTGCCGGCAAAAAGCCACCCAACACTTACCTTATTCCTTTTAATTTTCGAGCTGCCGTCAGGACTCCGGCAACCTTATCCTTCCTTTTTCGATGCCCTTGAGCGAGACGCCGGATGGCGAGGCTTCCCGGAGGACAATTAGCAGGTTAATACTAGTGATTAAGCGGCTAATGCGTAATCGTAATTGTTGCCATTTAATTGGCGCGAGCATTTGGTTTTTACGGGCCATTCACTCAAAGTCCCGGCATGCTTACAATCCCACTGTCCTTGCTGTCAAAACCGGTCAGCCCCTGATTGCATATTTAGGGGTGCAAAGATAATGCCAATTTCAATTGGTTTCGAAGCTTCAGTTAAAAATAGGAATCCTGGGTAGTTCAGGTTATAAAACGCCCCGGAAGGAAATGCATTTCATATGCCATTTATGCAGGCTTGCTTACCTGTTATATCTTTTTGGGGATATTCGACAGAAGTTCAAAGTCGATGGTCATCCCGAAAAAGACATTTGCCTTCCACTCTTTCACCGTTGGAATACTCATACCCGGCGGCAAAGCATCGCCTTCATTAAAACCACTTTGCAGCTGTTGGTACTCGGCAACGTTGAGACCCAACATAAAATGGAAAAAATCGAATGCTTTAAAACTTGGAGAAACATAGAAATTTTTAAACAGGTTGGTACCTCCGAATCCAAAAAATATACCGGCATCGTAAGTATATTTACCCTCGGGTTTTGTTAAATCGTAGAGCGAAAGACTCACTCCGGTGATATAATCAAACTCAAAGTTCCCGGAGTTCTTATTGGTAATCACATACGTGGCGGTTGAAGCTGAACTTTGCGGAGCCAGCTGGTAATCGGGGGTACGATAATTTTTTAAACCTACACCCTGAACAAAACGGACTTTCTTTTTCTTATTCTGGGCAGCGGTGCGTTGTGCAACAAGTTCATTATACTGGCCTTCAATAATTTTCAGCCGTTCATTTACCTTTACAAATTCAAGTTCCTTGGCATTCAGGGTACGCGACAGCGAGTCGACAATGCGCAGCGAATTGCTCTTATCGCGATAATAATTGTTCAGTTCGCCGGTTTTTTCCTGGATGATGCGGTCCTTTTCTTTAATGGATTCCTGAAGGTAAGCAATTTCTCTTTCCTTTGCTTCCACCTTTGTGGTATTTACATCGAGTTTTCCTTCCAGTTTTGCTTCATTCAACGACGCAATGGATTGTGCTTCACGCAGCTTTATGGTGCAATCAGCAAGCTGAAACTCCTGGTCACGAATCAGTTGTAACTTTTGTTCGAGGGTAGTGCTGATGGTTAGCATTTGTTGCTTCACCGTAAGCAATTCCTGTTTTAAGCGGAGCCGCTGCTGCTGGAGCGTATCCGTTTTTACCGCCGAAACAGCCAGTTCGCCCTGAAGTTGCATGATTATGGTCTGTAATGAATCTATTTCTCTCGACTGGGCAAGATTCAGGTTTTTGTACCTGCCGACCAACTGGTTAATACTGTCGATCTGGGAATAAAGCTCAAGATTTGCCTGCATTAACCTGGCGGCATAAAGGCTGTCGGTTTTGTCGTCGGTTTGCTGGGCCGATACCTGGACGGATATCATTAAGATTAAACCCAGGAGTAATCCCCTCAGAAATATTTTTGTAAAACCTGGCATGTCTGCTTTCAAAATTTATACTTTATAAAATACATGCGAAAGTACCTTTTTATTGTGTAAGCACCTCCCAAAAAACACTTTTTAAGCATTTTTATAACTTCTGAGCGTAAATTCAAACAATATTACATCCTGTTTTCCAACAGATTGACAAGATATTTGCGCATCTGCTGCGTCGGAACCTGTTTTCATATTTTTTTACAAAGCCATTTTTACAAAATTTAGTAGTTATACCTCCATCTTTAAAATTAAGCGCTTCAATCACACCGGGTAACAGTTTCACGATCTCAGCAGTCGGTTTATTTACATTAACTTTGCAGGCAATTGATAACAATGCGTTACTTTTAACTGTTATTAAACTGATTTTTATCCCGGGCTAATCGCCCAACCGAATTATACTACAAAAACCAATGATAGAATTTGACCGTTTTACGCTTGAAAATGGATTGCGTGTAATTGTTCACCACGATGCAAGCACGCCCATAGTTGCCATGAATATAATTTACAATGTTGGTTCGCGCGATGAGCATCCCGACCGCACAGGTTTTGCACATCTGTTCGAGCACCTGATGTTCGGCGGGTCAAAAAATATACCGCGTTACGACGAACCACTCGAAAGAGTCGGGGGCGAGAATAACGCCTTTACCAACAACGATTTCACCAATTATTACCTCACAGTTCCGGGGCATAACCTCGAAACTGCCTTCTGGCTGGAGTCGGACCGTATGCTCGACCTGGCCTTTTCGACAAAAAGCTTTGATGTTCAGCGCAATGTGGTGGTTGAAGAATTCCGGCAAAACTACCTGAACCAGCCTTACGGCGACGCCTGGCTTTTACTCAGGCCGCTCGCGTATAAAGTACATCCCTACCAATGGGCAACCATTGGCAAAGACCCGGCACATATTGAGCAGGCGGGCATGGACGAAGTAAAGGAATTCTACAAACAATATTATAACCCGTGCAATGCCATCCTGGTAATTGCCGGTAACGTTACTACAGCCGATATCAGGCAACTGGCAGAAAAATGGTTCGGGCCCATAACAAATGGAAGTATTTACAACTGCAACCTGCCCGCAGAACCCATACAGACCGAAGCCCGCTCACTAATCGTGCATCGCGATGTTCCTTACGATGCCATATACAAAGCCTGGCATATGGGCGGCCGCGCCGACCAGGGTTTCTATGCCACCGACCTGGTTTCCGACATCTTGTCGGCCGGGCAGTCGGGCAGGCTAAACCAACAACTGGTAAAAAACCTGCGTTTGTTCAGCGATATAAGTGCTTTTATATCAGGCGATATCGATGCCGGGCTGTTTGTTATAACCGGAAAACTGATGAAAGGGGTTTCGCTTGAAGATGCCGAAAACGCCCTACAACGCGAAATTGAAAATATCTGCCGGCATGGCATTGAAGAAAGTGAACTGCAAAAAGTAAAAAACAGGGTTGAAGCCATTATCGAATTCAGCGAAATGAGGGTGCTTGATAAGGCAATGAACCTGGCTTATTACGAACTGCTGGGCGATGCCGACCTGGCTAACAGCCTGGTTGACCGATATGCAGAAGTAACAGTGAACGAAGTAGTGGCGGCAGCAAAGCAGATTTTCAGGCTCGAAAACTGTTCAACACTGCATTATGTTGCAAAAAACTGATCACACCGGCAAGTTAATGCCACAATCCAGGCCTGCATTTTAATACGTTCAGCTTAAAGAATTTCACAGAAAAACAAGTTCATCCAATTATATTTTCTTACCCATGACTACCACGCTCAACCGAAAAAAACAACCCGCCATACAACCTCCCGGGAAAGTCAGTTTCCCGAATCCCGAAATTTACCAGCTTACCAACGGAATAAAAGTTTACCAGTTTAATACCGGAACGCAGGATGTGATTTCTGTTGAACTGGTTTTTGCTGCAGGAAGCTGGTTTCAGCAGAAGCCTTTTACTGCCATGGCCACCAACCTGATGCTCCGCGAAGGCACCCGAAATTACAGTGCGCAAAAATTATCCGAATCACTCGATTATTACGGGGCACATTTCGAAAACACCACCGAACGCGATAATGCTTATGTGAACTTATATTCACTGAACAAACATCTCAGCAATACACTCCCATTACTGAGTGAAATTGTGAAGAATCCCATATTCCCGGAACAAGAATTTAAGATTGTTGCCGGCAAACAGTTACAGCAACTTGAGGTAAACCGCCAAAAAGTAAATTTCCTGGCACGTACGCATTTCAATTCCATCATTTTCGGAAACATGCATCCTTACGGAATGTACCTGCAACCCGAAGATATCGGGAACATTACAACCGGTGAACTGGGCAACTTTCACAAACAGCGATACCACTCCAACAATTGCTTCCTGATTGTGGCAGGCCGGATCAGGCCCGGGCTGCGAAACGAACTGGAAGCACATTTCGGTGGCGATGACTGGTCAGGAAATGCTGGTTTGCGAAAACAACACCAGCCGGCAGGTTCTTCCGAAATGAACCATTTCATTCCCAAGGAAGGAGCCATTCAATCGGCCATTCGTATGGGCCGGCTTATGTTCAGCCGCAACCATCCTGACTTTGCGGGTGTAAAAGTGTTAAATGCCATCCTGGGCGGATATTTCGGATCACGACTCATGAATAACCTGAGGGAGGATAAAGGCTACACATATGGAATTGGATCCTCGGTAGTACCTTTGCAGGATGGCGGGTATTTCGTGATATCAGGCGAAGTAGGTGCTGATGTTACAAAAGATGCGCTATCCGAAATAAAAAAAGAACTCATCCGTTTATGCAATGAGCCGGTGAATGAAAGTGAGTTATCCCTGGTGCGTAGTTACCTGTCGGGCGAAATGCTCAGGGCCGTGGATGGACCTTTTGCACAGGCCGACCTGTATCGCGAACTCATTGAAAACAATCTCGAAATAAATCACTTTGAGGAAATGATGGATACTATCCAGCAGATTACGGCACAGCAACTTCAGGACCTGGCCATCAAGTATCTGAATCCCGAAAATATACATACACTGGTAGTAGGCCCCGAGCAGTTTTAATGATTATTTTTGCGTACTGCCCTAAATACTTAAAATCATGGAACCCGGAATTAAGTTTCGTCTTCTCCTGGCTTGGCTGGTTCTGACCATGAACCTATCTTACGCCAGTGCAACAGTTTCGGGTTATTTGAATTACAGCTTTATAAATGTGTTGCAAACGGGCGAATCTGTTACCTTCCAGGCCCAGGATTCTGGTAAAAATGCTCCTCCTATTCCTGCAAAACTGGCCCCTGCAGCTATCGGGCTCATAGTAACCCAATACGAATCAAGGCTTGCCCAGATATCATGGACCACCACGAGCCCGGGTATACCCGGAACTTACCATATTGAGCGCAAAGCAGGAACCGGGAATTACATTGAAATTGCAGCACTGCCGTATACAGCCCCTCGTGTATACAACGATACCATTTCGTTCCCTTATTGTACGCCTACCCAATTTACCTATCATGTAACTTTTGTATCTGGTTCCGGATTAGATGATGCATCTTCAGGTACTTCCACTATAACCCTGTCGGATATCAACAAGCCCGCCGACCTGCTGAATGTGAACGTTAGCCTGATGCAAACCAGCAGCGGGTTTAATCCAAGGCTGAGCTGGGACAGGATAACAAACGATTCCATTTCCGGGTATTTGAT
>CALCJE010000246.1 GCA_937965665.1 uncultured Bacteroidales bacterium | reverse complement strand
TTGAAACATCTGAAACAATTCAAACAATTCAAACTCTTCAAACCCTTCAAACCTAATAAAAATTAAAACCATTTAAACTCTTTTAAATCTCTGTCTCCGGCAGTCAAATTTTAACCATTTCATAAAACAAAATACGCATCCATGAAATACTACGATATTAAAAACCCGGCACGCAAAGTATCATTGAAAGAAGCGGTACTGAAGAGTATCTCCGGTGATTCTGGTTTATATATGCCGGAAACCATACCCGCGCTGCCGGCATCATTTTTTGCAGCTTTGCCTGGGATGCAACTTCAGGATATCGGTATTGAAGTCTCAAAAGCCGTGCTGGGCAGCGATATACCAGCCTCTGCGTTGAAAAAGATCGTGGTCGATGCGCTCACATTTCCAATCCCATTGAAACAATTGGACGAGCATCTTTTTGTGCTTGAACTTTTTCATGGCCCTACGCTGGCATTTAAAGATGTGGGAGCCCGGTTTATGGCAGGACTTTTCAGGTACTTCCTGCAACAGGATCACCGCAAGGCCGTAATCCTGGTTGCTACTTCGGGCGATACCGGGAGCGCTGTAGCCAATGCTTTTTATGAACAGGAAGGAATACAGGTCGTAATTCTTTATCCTTCGGGAAAAGTAAGCGGGTTACAGGAAAAACAGCTTACTACCATGGGTGGCAATATCACAGCACTCGAAGTTGATGGAAATTTCGATGATTGCCAGCGCCTGGTAAAACAAGCTTTTGCTGACCGGGAACTGAACCGGCATATAAACTTAACTTCGGCCAACTCTATTAATTTTGCAAGGCTTTTCCCCCAGAGCTTTTTCTATTTCAACGCTGTTGCACAATTAAAACTATCGGATAACAACATAGTATTCAGCGTTCCCAGCGGGAATTTCGGAAACCTGACCTCAGGCTTGATTGCAAAAAAAATGGGGTTGCCGGTACACCGGTTTATAGCCGCAACCAATCGCAACCGCGTGGTTCCCGATTACCTCAAAGGCGGAACCTATATTCCGGGGCAAACACATCACACGATTACCAATGCCATGGATGTAGGCGATCCGAGCAATTTCCCCCGTATGCTCGAAATATACGACAAGCAACATTCGGCCATGGCCAGCGACATTGAAGGATATTGGTTTACCGATGACGATACACGCAAAGCTATGACCGTATTACAGGATAAATACAATTACCAGGCAGATCCGCATGGTGCTGTAGCTTTTGCAGGATTGCAGCAATCAGGCATGCTTGCAGGCAATACCGGCATTTTCCTTGAGACGGCCCACCCGGCGAAATTCCCAGAAGAAGTAGAAAAAGCAACGAAAACAGCAGTTCAAATACCCGATCCGCTAAAAGAGGTGATGAAACGTGAAAAGCAATCAGTGAAAATGGAAAATAAATATGAAAACCTGGCTGATATACTCAGGCAAATGTAAACGCATCAAAGCTATAACGTTCTTACTTCATGATGATTACCCCAACCAGCAACCCTACTCCTACTCCGCAAATGCCAACCAGT
>CALCJE010000245.1 GCA_937965665.1 uncultured Bacteroidales bacterium | reverse complement strand
AGAGCACCTGCCGGCCAATAATTTTGTGCGTATACACAGGGGATCGATCATTAACCTGGCACAAATTGCAGCCATCGATCCATACACCAAGGACACCCACCTGGTAACCCTGAAATGTGGTGCAAAACTTCGTGCCAGCGCCGAAGGATATAAAAGGCTAAGGGCATTGTTATAATTAAGGTGCTACCTGGATTTGCTGTTGTATTTAAAGCAGGATCAGGTTTCAACAATAGACCCAGAAATTAATATAAATCCCAATCCCCAATCCGAAATCCGAAATCCGACATCCGACATCCGACATCCCACATCCCACATCCGCCATCACCATGCATCTCCCCATATTCTATCTCCTTAATTTTTCGATTATCCTCATTGTATTGATATTCCTGGTTAAATACCTGTGGGACATGTTTTTTGGAGAAACCTATGAACCGCCAGCCTGGGAAAAAGCCCGTAAAGATGGAAGCATAGGAAAGAAATTACTCAAACTTGCGCGGAATTATCCCGATAAGGTCAGGCTGTATAATTTCTGGTTGCAGGTACAGCGAATTCAAAATAGTGGTATTGAAGGCGATTTTGCCGAACTTGGAGTATACAAGGGTGAGAGTGCACAGTTGTTGCATCTCATGGCCCCGGACCGTAATCTACACCTGTTCGATACTTTCGAAGGCTTCACCAATGCCGATTTGCAAACAGAAAAAGGAGAGGCTGCCACTTACACCTCCAAAAATTTTGCTGATACCTCTGTTAATAAGGTATTAAAAAAGATTGGGGGCAATCCGGCAAGACTTCATGTACATGCCGGTTATTTTCCTGCTTCGGCAGCGGGATTAGGTGATATCAGGTATGCGTTGGTAAATATGGATGCTGATCTTTACAATCCCACCCGGGCAGGACTCGAATATTTTTATCCAAGGCTGGCCCCCGGCGGAATCATTTTTATACACGATTATAACCACAAATGGGAGGGCCTGGTAAATGCTGTCGATGAGTTTGCAGGTAACATACCTGAATCACCCGTTATACTGCCCGATTTTGATAGCACAGTAATGATCGTGAAAAACCGGAACTGAAAAATTCATGTTTTCAGGCAAGTAGGTCAGGCCGTAGGATTTATTTTATGATTTATTTTGATTGTTCAAATGGTTCATTATGAGTTAAATAACATGATTTTTCGTTTCTATTTAAAAAAATCATAATAAATATTTTAAGGCAGTTGTTGTATGAATCAAATTAGTTGTATCTTTGCACCCTCCTAAAACAGTGGCCTTTTCATAAGGCAACAGTTTATTAGCGAAGGACTAAAGTTTTCAGATAGTCCGGGAAACCTGAGAAATTAAGACGATATAGGTTTCAAAACACGATAATGGCAAGCAATATTTTGCTGCCCGCTTTTGCGAAAGCCTCTTGTGTTGAACGTCTTAACATCAGAATTATATCCCGTTGTAAACGAAATCAGCCCTTTGTCGGAGAAAACCGCAACGGGCATTTTTTTTGATGCACTTGCAAATAAGGCGGAAAGATTACAAATTAATTAAGTTATCGCATTGATTATCAAAATTAAATTGTACTTTTGCAGCCCCTTAGAAAAAAAATGCTGAAATAACAGAAAAATCAATAGATTCAATATGCCTACAATAGCACAACTGGTTCGTAAAGGTCGTCAGAAACTGACAGATAAAAGCAAATCACCGGCATTGGATTCATGTCCTCAGCGCCGCGGGGTTTGTACTAGGGTTTATACCACAACACCTAAGAAGCCAAACTCGGCCATGCGTAAAGTAGCCAGGGTACGTCTCACCAATGGAAAAGAAGTTAACGCTTATATTCCGGGTGAAGGCCACAACCTGCAGGAACACTCCATCGTAATGATCCGTGGCGGTCGTGTTAAGGACTTGCCAGGTGTTCGTTACCATATCATCCGTGGCGCCCTCGATACTTCAGGTGTTGACGGACGTAACCAGAGCCGTTCAAAATATGGTACAAAGCGTCCGAAAAAAGGCGCAGTTGCAGCTAAAGGTGCCGCAAAACCAGGAGCAAAGAAGAAATAAAACTGATTCGTTACAACGATAAGCATAACTCAACATGAGGAAATCATCACCCAAAAAACGCGTCATACTACCTGATCCGAAGTTCAACGAACAGGTAGTTACAAAGTTTGTAAACAATTTGATGGAGCGCGGAAAGAAAAATTGCGCTTACGATATTTTCTACGATGCTATTGAAATCGTTACTGAAAAACTGAAAGAAGACGGTTTGGAAGTTTGGAAAAAAGCATTGGCTAACGTTACCCCAAGTGTTGAGGTTCGCAGCCGTCGTATCGGAGGTGCTACATTCCAGATCCCATCCGAAATCCGCCCGGGTCGTAAACAATCCATCGGGATGAAAAACCTGATCCTTTTTGCACGCAAACGTCATGAAAAATCAATGGCTTCGAAACTGGCCAGCGAAATTATGGCAGCTTACAAAGAAGAAGGTTCAGCTTTCAAAAAGAAAGAAGACACACACCGCATGGCCGAAGCTAACAAAGCTTTCTCCCATTTCCGGTTCTAATTAAATAACAAAAAAGGAAGGTATAATACATGTCATCAGATAAACTGAAATATACGCGAAACATAGGCATTATGGCCCACATCGACGCCGGCAAAACGACGACGACGGAGCGTATACTGTATTACACCGGCCGCAATTATAAGCTCGGTGAAGTACATGAGGGTACCGCTACCATGGACTGGATGGTCCAGGAACAGGAGCGCGGTATCACAATTACTTCTGCTGCTACTACTGTGAACTGGGATTTTGAATCCCAGGCATATCGCCTGAATATTATCGATACACCTGGCCACGTTGATTTTACCGTTGAGGTAGAACGTTCGCTCAGGGTACTCGATGGTGCTGTTGCAGTTTTTTGCGCTGTCGGTGGAGTTGAGCCACAGAGCGAAACTGTATGGAAGCAAGCAGACAAATATAAAGTTCCACGTATCTGCTTCATCAATAAGATGGACCGCGCAGGTGCTGATTTCTTTGCAGTTGTTGATGAAATGAAAGAAAAATTGGGAGCTAATGCAGTTCCATTGCAAATACCAATAGGAGCTGAGGATACATTCCAGGGCGTTGTTGACTTAATCAAAAACAAAGCCATCATCTGGGATGATCAATCAAAAGGAATGAACTATTCAGAAGGACCTGTTCCTGCTGAAATGGCCGAAATAGTTGACGAGTACCGTACACGTCTTATCGAAGGTTGTGCTGAGGAGGAAGATGAGTTGATGGAGAAATACTTCAACGATCATAACTCAATCACTGAAGAAGAAATGCACCGCATTATCCGTCAGTCAGTAATCGCTATGAAAATAACCCCGGTTATTTGTGGTTCAGCTTTCAAAAATAAAGGTGTTCAGAATTTACTCGATGCCATCTGTCTTTACCTGCCAAATCCTTATGATCTGGAAGCAGTTGATGGCATTAACCCTACCAACGATCAGCCTGAAGTACGCAATATCGATTCAGAGGAACCATTCGCGGCTCTGGCTTTCAAAATTGCTACCGATCCGTTTGTTGGCCGTATTGCATTCTTCAGGGTTTATTCTGGCTCTCTGCAGTCGGGTAGCTATATCCTGAATTCATCAACAGGCAAAAAAGAGCGTATCTCGCGTATCATGCAGATGCATGCCAACAAACAGATTCCGCTCGAGTCGATTGAAGCAGGTGATATAGGTGCAGCCGTTGGATTCAAACAAATCCGTACCGGCGATACCCTCTGCGACGAGAAACACCCGATCATCCTCGAGTCAATGACATTCCCCGAACCGGTTATCAGTGTTGCCATTGAGCCACGTACCCAGGATGATGTTGACAAACTGGATATCGCCCTGATGAAACTGGCAGAAGAAGATCCTACATTTAAAATCCGTACCGACCAGGAAACAGGTCAGACTGTTATCTCGGGAATGGGTGAATTGCACCTCGATATTTTAACCGATCGTCTGCGCAGGGAATTTAAGCTTGAAGTAAACCAGGGTGCTCCCCAGGTAGCATACCGCGAAGCTGTTACTGCTACAGTTCAGCACCGTGAAGTATACAAGAAACAAACCGGTGGTAAAGGTAAATTTGCTGATATCATTTTCGAATTAGGCCCGGCCGATGATCCTGAATTTAAAGGATTGCAGTTTGAAAATGAGGTAAAAGGCGGAAATATTCCAAAAGAGTTTATCGCACCAATCGAAAAAGGTTTTAAAGCTGCAATGTCAAATGGTGTTTTGGCCGGATTTGCACTCGAAAGCCTGAAAGTTAAACTGATTGATGGTTCATTCCATGCTGTGGACAGCGATGCTTTATCATTCGAAGTTTGCGCCAAGATAGGTTTCAAGGAAGCCGCCCGCAAAGCAAAGAGTGTATTGCTGGAGCCCATCATGAAAATAGAAGTTAACTGTCCTGACAATTATGTTGGTGATGTTACCGGCGACCTGAACAAACGTCGCGCTGTGGTTGAAAACATTGATGCCAAGGTAAAATATCAGATAGTAAAAGCCAAAGTGCCCTTGTCGGAAATGTTTGGTTATGTTACCAGCTTACGCACAGTAACATCGGGACGTGGAAATTCGAGTATGGAATTTTCGCACTACCAGGAAGTACCAAAGTTCATTGCCGAAGCGGTGATTGAGAAGATTAAAGGATAAAAATTCAGTCATAATAACGTAATAAAAGATTACAACGTGAACCAGAGGATTAGAATAAAGCTGAAATCGTACGATCACAACCTGGTTGATAAATCTGCCGAAAAGATCGTGAAGACGGTGAAATTGACCGGTGCAATAGTTAACGGGCCGATTCCTCTTCCAACCGATAAGAAAATCTACACTGTTCTGAAATCGACTTTTGTGAATAAAAAATCGCGCGAACAGTTTGAATTGAGTTCTTACAAAAGGTTACTGGATATCTACAGCTCAACAGCAAAGACCATCGATGCTTTAATGAAGCTTGAGTTACCCAGCGGAGTGGAAGTAGAGATTAAAATCTGATCGTAATCAGGTTTGTAATTGAAAGAATAAAACTAGAAACATTAATATCTCGATATAATGTCAGGAATTATCGGAAAAAAAATAGGAATGACCAGCATGTTCGACGCCAATGGCAAAAACGTGGCATGTACAGTTATTGAAGCTGGTCCTTGCGTTGTAACTCAGGTCAGGACAATGGAGGTGGATGGTTACGAAGCTATTCAACTTGCCTACGAGGACAAAAAAGAAAAGCATTCGAACAAAGCCGAAATCGGCCACTTCAAAAAAGCAGGTGTTACCCCAAAACGCGTAGTTGTTGAGTTCACCCGTTTCGAAGCAGATCACCAGAAAACTTTTGGTGATGTACTTGGAGTGGATATCTTTGAAGAAGGTGAGTATATTGATGTAATCGGTACCACCAAAGGAAAAGGATTCCAGGGTGTTGTTCGCCGTCACGGATTTGGTGGTGTTGGTGGGGCAACTCACGGACAGCACAACCGCCTCAGGGCTCCCGGATCTGTAGGTGCATCATCGTACCCGAGTAAAGTATTCAAAGGTATGCGCATGGCAGGTCAGATGGGCGGTGATCGCGTAAAAATGATCAACCTTCAGATTCTGAAAATCGTTCCCGAAAAAAATCTTCTGGTAATTAAAGGATCAATTCCCGGAGCAAATAACTCATATGTAATTGTTGAAAGATGGAGCTAGTAGTATATAACACAAAAGGCGAAAAAACCGCCAAAACAGTTACACTCAACGATAGTATTTTCGATGTAACTCCTAACGATCACGCTATATACCTCGATACCAAACAGTATCTGGCAAACCAGCGTCAGGGAACACATGCATCACTTGAGAAATCAATGGTAAGTGGAAGTACCAAGAAGATCAAAAAGCAAAAAGGTACAGGTAGTGCCCGTGCCGGTAGCCGCAAATCTCCTTTATTCAGAGGTGGAGCCCGCGTATTTGGACCACAACCACGCGACTATAGTTTCAAACTGAACAAAAAACTGAAAAAACTGGCCCGCTTATCAGCACTGGTTTATAAAGTGAAAGAAAATAACGTAATGGTTGTTGAGGATTTCAACTTCGAAACACCAAAAACCCGTGAGTTTGCAACTGTTCTTTCGGCACTGAACTTGCAGGGACGTAAAACCTTAATGGTACTTCCCGAAAATAACCAGAACCTGGTTCTTTCGGCCCGTAACCTGAAAAAGGCAAAAGTAACCCGTGCCTGCGACCTGAATACATACGATATCCTCAACGCACAGAACCTGATCTTCCTGGTAAGCTCAGTAAGCGAAGTTGAAAAATCGTTCGAAAATTAATAAATACTGTTAGCAATAACACTTTAAATAGAAAAGCGATGGGTATCATCATCAAGCCGATCATAACTGAAAAAATGACAGCCCTGGGCGAAAAACTGGGACGATATGGATTTGTTGTTGACAAACGTGCCAACAAACTGCAAATCAAAAAAGCTGTCAAGGAATTGTATGGCGTTGAAGTAGAAGAAGTCAATACCATGACATATGCCGGTAAACTAAAATCCCGCAATACTAAGAGCGGAGTTTTGACAGGCAAAACCAATTCATTTAAAAAAGCTATCATCACGTTAGCTAAAGGCGAATCAATAGATTTTTACAGCAATATCTAAGGAATAATGGCTCTCAAGAAATTTAAACCAACCACACCTGGTCAGCGTTTCAAGGTTATCAGCACCTTCGACGAAATCACCGCTTCGGTGCCCGAGAAAAGTTTGCTTGAACCTCAGCATAAGTCTGGTGGTCGTAATCACGACGGGAAAATGACTATGCGTTACATGGGCGGTGGTAATAAACAACATTACCGCGTGATCGATTTCAAACGCGAAAAAGATAATATTCCGGCCGTTGTAAAGACGATCGAATATGACCCAAACCGCACAGGACGCATTGCCCTCGTATGGTATGCCGATGGCGAAAAACGTTATATTCTGGCTCCACAGGGGCTGAAAGTTGGACAGCAAATTATGTCCGGTATTGGAGCAGCTCCCGAAGTAGGAAATACACTTTTTATGAGTGAAATTCCTTTCGGTACCATGATTCACAATATCGAACTCCGTCCCGGCCAGGGTGCAAAAATGGTACGCAGTGCCGGTGCAGCAGCTCAGCTGATGTCACGCGATGGTAAATTTGCCGTAGTAAGAATGCCTTCAGGTGAAACCCGCCTGATCCTGCAAACCTGTAAAGCTACAGTAGGTATGGTTTCCAATGGCGACCACCAGCTCGAAATCTCAGGTAAAGCAGGCCGCTCACGCTGGCTTGGCCGCAGACCACGCGTTCGTGCCGTTGTTATGAACCCTGTTGATCACCCAATGGGTGGAGGTGAAGGTAGAGCTACCGGAGGTCACCCACGTACACGCAAGGGTACACCAGCTAAAGGCTTCAAGACACGTGCTAAAGCCAAAGCTTCGAATAAGTACATCATTGAAAGAAGGAAGAAGTAATCTAATAAATATAGCATCATGAGCCGTTCGCTAAAAAAAGGCCCCTTTATTGATTATAGACTTGAAAAAAAGGTTCTTGACCTGATTGAAAGTAAAAAGAAAGTTGTAATCAAAACATGGTCGAGGTCATCAACAATAACTCCCGACTTTGTTGGCCAGACTATAGCTGTTCATAACGGGAATAAATTTATTCCTGTATATGTAACCGAAAACATGGTTGGACATAAACTCGGAGAATTCAGCCCTACCCGTATTTTCAGGGGACATGCCGGAAATAAAGGTAAGAAGTAATAAGACGTAGCAACAATGGGATCAAGAAAACATAATTCAGCAGAGCAGAAAAAAGAGGCAAACAAATCACTGTATTTTGCCAAACTGAACAACTGCCCTTCGTCACCCAGGAAGATGAGGCTTGTAGCCGACCTGGTAAGTGGAAAAAATGTAGAAACTGCATTGCACATTCTGCAACACACACCTAACTACGCCGCAGAAAAACTGGGTAAGCTTCTTAAATCGGCCCTGGCTAACTGGCAGCAGAAAAACGAAGGTGTTCGCATGGAAGACAGCAATCTCTTCGTTAAAGAAGTGAAAGTTGATGAAGGTCGCTCTTTAAAAAGAGTTCAGCCTGCTCCGCAAGGACGTGCTCACCGCATCAAAAAGCGCTCAAATCACGTAACTGTGATTATCGACAGCAAAGCGAAAAAAGTAGAAACCGAAGTAGTAACTAAATAATCAAGCAGCCTAATGGGACAAAAGTGTAATCCAATCGGCAACAGGTTAGGTATCATTAAAGGATGGGATTCTAACTGGTACGGTGGTAAAAAGTTTGAAAATAAACTGGTTGAAGACGATCAGATCCGTAAATATCTGAATGCCCGTTTATCAAAAGCCGGTATATCACATATCTATATCGAACGTACTCTGAAGCTGGTAACTGTCACAATTAATACTGCCCGCCCAGGTATCATCATCGGCAAAGCCGGACAGGAAGTTGATAAACTGAAGGAAGAACTCAAGAAACTTACCGGTAAGGAAGTACAGATAAATATATCAGAAATAAAACGCCCTGAGCTTGACGCTGTTATTGTTGGTAATACTATTGCCCGCCAGCTCGAAGGACGTATCTCATACCGCAGGGCCATCAAAACTGCTATCACATCAGCGATGCGTATTGGTGCCGAAGGTGTTAAAGTTCAGATCTCAGGTCGTTTGGGTGGTGCTGAAATGGCTCGCCGCGAACAGTTCAAAGAAGGTCGTATCCCCTTGCATACCCTGCGCGCCGATATCGATTATGCTTTGGCCGAAGCACAAACTACTTACGGTAAATTAGGTATCAAAACCTGGATTTGCAAAGGCGAAATTTACGGAAAAGTTGATCTTGTTCCAGGTGTTGAAAACATGGTTAAAGACAAACCAACCCATGGAACCGGACGCCCATCAGGCAAAGGCCCACGTGGTGACCGCGAACGCGGAGGTGATCGTGGTGGTGACCGTCGCCCCAGGAACAAGAAATAATTAAGGAATAAAGTACTCATCATCATATAGTTTTAGCGATGTTACAGCCTAAAAGAACAAAATACAGGAAGCAGCAGAAAGGTAAAATGAAAGGAAATGCCAAACGCGGATCTGAATTATCTTTCGGTTCATTTGGTATCAAAGCACTTGAAGAAGTGTGGCTTACCGGTCGTCAGATAGAGGCAGCACGCCAGGCGATTACACGTTTTATGAAACGTGAAGGTCAGCTCTGGATCCGGGTTTTCCCTGACAAACCTGTTACCAAAAAACCTGCCGAAGTACGTATGGGTAAAGGTAAAGGTGCTCCTGAATATTTCGTTGCACGTGTTACTCCAGGCCGCTTACTCTTCGAATTGGAAGGTGTACCTGAAGAAGTAGCAAAAGAAGCCTGCCGCTTAGGTGCCCAGAAACTCCCTATCGCCGTGAAATATGTTGTTCGCCGCGATTATGAAGAAAATTTAGCTTAATCTGGCGGACCGATAATCAAGAAGTTGCCAATCGTATAAAAGAAGCAAAATGAAACAAGAAGTTATTCGTGAACTGTCAACTCCTGAGTTGATTGAAAGACTCGACGAAGAACGCATGCAGCTTAACAAACTGAAAATGAACCATGCCGTTTCTCCGCTTGAGAACCCTAACAAGATAAAAGCTTATCGCAGAACCGTTGCCCGGTTGGTAACTGAATTGCACAAGCGTGAATTAGAATCGGTAGCAGCTAACAAGGCTAACAAATAAAAATTTTCACAGCAATGGAAGAAAGAAACCTCAGAAAAGAAAAAATAGGTCTTGTTGTAAGCAATAAAATGGAGAAATCCATTGTAGTTCAGGTCGAAAGGCGTGTAAAACACCCTAAATACCACAAGTTTGTAAAAAAGACCTCAACATTTGCTGCACACGACGAAAAGAACGAATGCGGAATTGGCGATACAGTTCGTATTTCCGAAACCCGTCCGCTGAGCAAAACAAAATGTTGGAGATTAGTTGAAATCATTGAAAGAGCTAAATAATTATGATACAGCAGGAATCAAGACTTACGGTAGCTGATAATAGCGGTGCAAAAGAAGTACTCTGTATACGGGTGCTCGGCGGTACCCGCAGGAAGTATGCTTCCGTTGGCGATAAAATCATCGTTTCGGTGAAAAAAGCCCTACCCTCAGGTAACATCAAAAAAGGAACTGTAGCTAAAGCGGTTGTGGTTCGTACCAGTAAGGAAATTCGTCGCGCCGATGGTTCCTACATCAGGTTCGATGACAATGCCGTAGTTCTTCTTAACAATTCCGGTGAAATGATTGGTACCCGTATTTTTGGACCAGTTTCAAGGGAACTCAGGGAAAAACAGTACATGAAAATTGTTTCACTTGCACCTGAAGTGCTTTAATTAACAGATACCATGAGTAATAAAGTTCATATTAAAAAAGGGGACAACGTGAAGATCCTTGCCGGCGATTCGAAAGGAAAAACCGGTAAAGTATTGGAAGTGGTTGTTGATAAGTACAAGGCTATCGTTGAAAACGTAAACCTTGCTACCAAACATACCAAACCCAGCGCAAAAAGCCCAAAAGGCGGTATCCT
This sequence comes from uncultured Bacteroidales bacterium, assembly GCA_937965665.1. Lineage (GTDB taxonomy): Bacteria > Bacteroidota > Bacteroidia > Bacteroidales > UBA4417 > UBA4417. The sequence goes on along the minus strand of CALCJE010000245.1, from coordinate 8,390 downwards.
GAAACAGGAAATGCCTATACACATCTCGAACCTGATGCTTGTTGATGCCAATGGCAAAGCAACCCGCGTTGGTCATAAAAAAGATGAAAAAACCAATAAATCTGTCAGAGTTTCAAAAAAAACCGGGGAGGTAATTAAATAATGGAATATTCAGCTCGCCTTAAGGAAAAGTACCACAAGGAAGTGATTCCTGCACTAACGGAACAGTTCCAGTACAAAAATCATATGCAGGTTCCTAAACTGGTTAAAATTTGTTTGAACCAGGGTCTCGGAACAGCAATTTCTGATAAAAAAATTATCGATGTTGGTGTTGCTGAAATGACAGCTATCGCTGGTCAGAAAGCAGTTTCAACCAAGTCAAAAAAGGATATCTCCAACTTTAAGTTGCGTAAAAATATGCCGGTAGGTGTACGTGTAACGCTTCGTGGTGAAAAGATGTACGAATTCCTCGACAGGCTTGTAGCTATCGCTATTCCCCGTGTTCGCGACTTCCGTGGAATTAATGTGAAAGGTTTCGACGGTCGTGGTAACTTCACCATGGGAATTACCGAACAGATCATTTTCCCCGAAGTAGTAATCGATAAAGTTATGAAAATTAACGGAATGGATATTACTTTCGTTACCACAGCCAAAACTGACAAAGAGTGTATGGCACTGTTAAAAGAATTTGGTTTACCGTTTAAGAAATAACTTACAATACAATGGCAAAAGAATCATTAAAGGCTAGAGAGGTAAAAAGGCAGAAACTGGTAGACAAATATGCTGCCAAACGTGCTGCTCTCAAAGCAGCTGGCGACTATGTTGGCTTACAGAAATTACCCAAAAACTCAAACCCTATCCGTTTACACAACCGTTGTAAAATTACCGGTAGGCCTAAAGGATACATGAGGCAGTTTGGAATTTCACGTATCAACTTCCGTTTCATGGCGCTTGACGGCCTGATCCCTGGTGTGAAAAAAGCCAGCTGGTAAAATAAAAAAAGAAACATTTAATTACACGATACAAAATGATCACAGATCCGATTGCAGATTATCTTACAAGAATAAGGAATGCCGTGATGGCCAACCACAGGGTTGTTGAAATTCCTGCATCTAATCTCAAGAAGGAGATAACTAAAATCCTCTTCGACCAGGGATTTATCCTCAACTACAAATTTGAGGACGAAACTAAACCTGGTGTTATTAAGATCGCGCTCAAATACCACCCTGTAACTAAACAATCCGCTATTACGCAGATTGAAAGAGTTAGTAAACCGGGGTTACGCCGTTATGCCGGTAAAGATAAACTTCCCAGGGTTCTCAACGGACTCGGTATTGCCATCGTGTCCACTTCACACGGACTGATGACTGACAAGGAAGCCAGAAATAATAACGTTGGCGGCGAAGTAATTTGTTACGTTAGCTAATTAATAGGAGGATAAAAGAATGTCGAGAATTGGAAAATTACCGATTACGGTTCCTTCCGGAGTTACAATCACCATCTCAGAGAAAAACCTGGTAACCGTTAAAGGAAGCCGTGGTGAACTGAAACAGCAAGTTGATCCGGATATTATTGTAAAGGTCGAAAATAATGAGCTGCATGTGCAGCGCCCTACTGATCAACAACGCCACAGGTCGATGCATGGCCTGTACCGTTCACTGCTTTTCAACATGGTGAAAGGTGTAAGCGAAGGCTTTACCGTACAACAGGAATTAGTTGGTGTTGGTTACAAAGCTGTTGCCGTTGGTCAGACCCTTGAGCTTGCTCTTGGATATTCGCACAACTTCTTCTTCGAACTTCCTGCCGAAATTCAGGTAAGTGCAGTAACTGAAAGAGGGAAAAACCCCATTATTACAATGGTGTCGCATGATAAACAACTTATAGGACAGGTAGCTGCTAAAATCAGGTCGCTGCGTAAACCTGAACCATACAAAGGTAAAGGTATCAAGTTTGTTGGCGAAACACTGAAACGTAAAGCTGGTAAGTCAGCATCGGATAAATAATCATTGAGAACAGCATAACACTTTCAATCGATGTCATTTAAAGTAGATAAAGAATACAGGAGACTGAAAATCAAGCAACGTGTTCGTAAAACCATCACAGGTACAGGCGAGCGCCCACGCATGACAGTATTCCGCAGCAACAAGGATATTTACGTACAGCTGATCGATGATCTTTCAGGTACAACATTGGTGGCTGCATCATCACGCGCTAAAGGTATAGCGGATCAAAAAGTTACCAAGAGTGAGAAAGCCAGGCTTGTTGGAAAACTCATTGCCGAACGTGCCCTCGAAAGCGGTATCCAGGCAGTTGTTTTCGACCGTAACGGTTATCTGTATCACGGTAGAGTTAAAGCCCTGGCTGATTCAGCCAGAGAAGGTGGCATCAAATTTTAATTACAGCTATGGCAAACGTAAACACAAACAGAGTAAAATCGAGCGATATCGAATTAAAAGACAGGCTCGTCGCCATTCAGCGCGTTACTAAGGTTACCAAAGGCGGTCGTACATTCACTTTCTCAGCTATTGTTGTAGTTGGCGACGAAAACGGAGTGGTTGGACATGGTCTTGGTAAAGCAAAGGAAGTTCAGGCTGCAATTGCTAAAGGAATTGAAGATGCCAAGAAAAACCTGGTTCGTGTACCTGTTCTGAAAGGAACTATACCTCACGATCAGTTAGGAAAATACGGCGGAGCCCTTGTATTCATGAAACCCGCAGCTGCCGGTACCGGAGTTATAGCCGGTGGTGCTATGCGTGCAGTACTCGAAAGCGTTGGCGTAAAAGACGTATTGGCCAAATCAAAAGGCTCATCAAACCCTCACAGTGTTGTTAAAGCAACCATCGAAGGACTTTGCAAATTAAAAGATGCTCATGCTGTTTCGCAGCTTCGTGGTATCAGTATGGATAAAGTATTTAACGGTTAACCACTAAATTTATAGCGCGATGAAAAACGTGAGAATCACACAGATTAAAAGTGGTATTAAACAACCCGAACGTCAAAAACGTACGCTCCGTGCACTGGGAATCACCAAAATGAACCGCCCTGTTGATCATGTAGCTACCCCACAGATTGAAGGCATGATTAAAGCAATCAGCCATTTATTGAAAGTGGAAGAAATTTAATTGTAAATCTGTCATAGAAAGCATATAACATGGATCTAAGTAATTTAAAGCCGGCAGAAGGCGCTACTAAAGCAGAGAAACGAATCGGACGTGGCCAGGGTTCAGGTCGTGGCGGAACATCCACACGTGGACATAAAGGTGCCAAATCCCGTTCAGGTTACAAGCACAAACGTGGTTTCGAAGGAGGTCAGATGCCTTTATTCCGCCGTGTACCTAAAGGAGGCTTCAGAAACATTAACAGAGTTGAATATACTGGTCTGAATATTGACGTACTGCAGAAACTTGCTGAATCAAGTAACATAACCGTTATCACACCTGAGGTTCTCAGGGAAAACGGGCTTCTTGGCAAAAACGACCTGCTCAAAGTATTGGGTCGTGGCGTGTTAAAAGCAAAACTCAATGTATCAGCCAATGCTTTCTCAGAGAAAGCTGTTGCGGCTATCGAATCTGTTGGTGGAACTGTTATTAAACTCTGAACTTAATGAAACGCTTCATTCAGACAATAAAAAACATTTATAAGATCGATGAACTTCGTAAGCGGATCGGCTATACCTTAGGCCTGATCCTGATCTACAGGTTCGGATCGTATGTTACCATTCCCGGAGTTGATCCACAGCAGCTGCTAGCGCTAAGGAACCAGTCATCATCGGGATTACTTGGATTGCTTAATATGTTCTCCGGTGGAGCTTTCAGCAATGCTTCTATTTTTGCCCTGGGTATCATGCCTTACATTTCAGCATCTATCGTTATTCAGCTGCTGGGTATGGCTATACCTTATTTCCAGAAATTACAGAAAGAAGGCGAAAGCGGACGTAAAAAAATTAACCAGATTACCCGTTACCTCACTGTGGTTATTACTGCACTGCAGGCTCCGGGTTATATTGCCAATCTAACTTCTCAGCTTCCTGCCACAGCTATTACTCCATTCGACCCTAATGTTACTTCACCATCGGTATTCTTCTGGATATCCTCTGTTGTTGTTCTTGTTTCGGGTACCATGTTTGTAATGTGGCTTGGTGAAAAGATTACTGACAAAGGCCTGGGTAATGGTATCTCACTCATTATTATGGTGGGTATTATGGCCAGGTTGCCTTTCGCACTGTTCAGCGAACTGGTTGCCCGTATGGAGCAAAAAGGTGGCGGACTCGTACTTTTCATCGTTGAGATCGCAGTGCTGGTTATGGTTGTGCTGTTGTGTATTCTTCTGGTTCAGGGAACACGCAAGATACCTGTACAGTATGCTAAACGCGTTGTAGGTAATAAACAATATGGTGGTGTTCGTCAGTACATACCTTTAAAAGTAAATGCTGCCGGTGTAATGCCTATCATTTTTGCCCAGGCTATCATGTTCCTGCCATTAACCATTGCTGGTTTTGCCAGCAGCGAAAGCCTCCAGGGATTTGCCGCAACCTTCACCAACATCAACGGATTCTGGTATAACTTTACCTATGCTATTCTCATTATTGTTTTCACATACTTCTACACAGCTATAACGGTTAATCCTAACCAAATGGCAGAAGATATGAAGAAAAACAATGGTTTCATCCCTGGTGTTAAACCCGGTAAAAAGACAGCCGATTTCATTGATTCAGTGATGTCGAAAATAACTTTCCCCGGTTCACTGTTTCTTGCCCTTGTAGCCATTATGCCTGCATTGGTTCGTATGGCTGGAGTAAGTACACAGTTTGCCCAGTTCTATGGAGGAACTTCCTTACTTATCCTCGTAGGTGTTGTATTGGATACCCTTCAGCAAATTGAAAGTCACTTGTTGATGCGTCACTATGAAGGTTTGACAAAGTCGGGCCGTATTAAAGGACGTAATGCTGCAGGCGCATTTTAAGCAGTTGTAAAACTGAAGTAATGGCCCTGATTAAGACAGAAATAGAAATTGAACGCATACGCAACAGTTCTTTACTTGTTGGAAAAACGATAGCGGAAGTTGCCCGGCATATTAAACCAGGTGTTACTACTCTTGCTCTCGATAAAATAGCTGAGGAATTTATCCGCGACCATAAAGCAAAACCTGCTTTTAAAGGATACCATGGATACCCTGCAACGCTGTGTATATCGGTGAATGAAATAGTTGTACATGGTATTCCTGGCAAACGCGAACTGAAAGAAGGTGACCTTGTTTCAATTGACTGTGGTACTGTTATTGATGGATATTATGGCGATTCGGCTTTCTCCTTCGGGATTGTGCCGATGGCAGTTGAAGTTGAACTTCTGATGCAACGCACTCATCATTCGCTGCTTAAAAGTATAGCAGCAGTTACTGCAGGGAAGAGGGTTGGTGATATAGGCTACGAAGTACAAACCTATGTCGAAGGCTTTGGCTACTCAGTGGTTCGCGACCTGGTGGGTCATGGGTTGGGCAATAGCCTGCATGAGAAGCCTGAAGTGCCCAATTACGGACGGCGAGGAACAGGCCCTAAACTGGAAGCAGGAATGGTGATCTGTATAGAACCGATGATTAACCTGGGAACGCGCCAGGTAATGCAGGAAAATGATGGCTGGACGATCAGAACTATGGACAGGAAACCCTCGGCACACTTCGAACACGCTATTGCAATAACTAACAATGGGGCAGATATTCTGTCGAGTTTCAGTGAAATTGAACAGGTTAATAATCCTGACATCATAATAACTAGGTAATAAATGGCAAAACAACTTGTAATTGAGCAGGACGGTATAGTGAAGGAATCACTAGGTAATGCTATGTTCCGGGTTGAACTTGAAAACGGGCACACTATAATTGCGCACATTTCGGGTAAAATGAGGATGCACTACATTAAAATTCTTGTAGGTGACAGAGTCAAAATTGAAATGTCGCCATACGACCTCAGTAAAGGAAGAATTAACTTCCGTTATAAATAAAGAATAATCACCTTTAAGAAATAACACAAGCAATGAAAGTTAGAGCATCAGTTAAGAAAAGAACACCTGATTGCAAGATTGTACGCAGGAAAGGGAGAATCTATGTGATTAACAAAAAGAATCCCAAGTACAAACAAAGGCAAGGTTAATAATTGTGTAATCCCCAAAGCTATAAATATATATGGCACGTATTGCTGGTATAGACTTACCAAAAAACAAAAGAGGCGAAATAGGGTTAACCTACGTTTACGGCATTGGCCGTGCCTCAGCCCAGAGTATTCTGGATCAGTGCGGAATTGACCGTAATAAGAAAGTTCAGGACTGGACTGATGATGAGCAGAATAACATCCGCTCCATTATCAACGACAGTTTCAAGGTAGAAGGTGCGCTTCGTTCGGAAGTGCAGCTAAACATTAAACGATTAATGGACATTGGTTGCTACCGTGGTGTTCGTCATCGTTTGGGACTCCCTCTTCGTGGACAGAGCACAAAAAACAATGCCCGTACACGTAAGGGTAAGAAAAAGACTGTTGCTAACAAGAAGAAAGCAACCAAATAAGAAAGCATTTAAAGTACAAATAGTTTTACTATGGCAAAGACCACCAAAGTATCGAAGAAAAGAGTTGTTAAAGTTGAGGCTACCGGAAGAGCTTATGTTTCGGCTTCTTTTAACAATATCATCATTTCGCTCACTAACAATGCCGGCCAGGTAATTTCCTGGGCATCGGCCGGGAAAATGGGATTCAGAGGTTCAAAAAAGAACACTCCCTATGCCGCACAGATGGCTGCAACGGAATGCTCAAAAGTTGCTTTTGACCTTGGGCTGCGTAAAGTGAAAGTATTCGTGAAAGGTCCGGGATCGGGCCGCGAATCAGCTATACGCACCATTCACACTGCCGGTATTGAAGTTACCGAAATTCAGGACATCACTCCATTGCCCCACAATGGTTGCAGACCTCCTAAACGCAGAAGGGTTTAATACAATTCTCTTACTTCGATCTTTCAGAACAATAAGTTTAATAATACATAATCAAAAGGCTTTATGGCAAGATATATTGGTCCTAAGACAAGGATAGCCAGAAAATTCAAGGAACCTATCTACGGGCCCGATAGTTCTTACGAGAAAAAGAACTATCCTCCCGGAATGCACGGACAAAATAAACGCAGGAAAAAACAATCCGAATACGGTGTTCAGCTTCAGGAAAAACAGAAAGCTAAATACACTTACGGTATTCTTGAAAAACAATTCAGGAATATTTTCGAAAAAGCTACCCGTAAAAAAGGTATCACCGGTGAAATCCTGTTACAACTCATCGAATCACGCCTCGATAACGTGGTTTATCGCCTCGGTATCTCCCCAACCCGCGATGGTGCCCGCCAGCTTGTTGGCCACGGCCACATCACAGTGAATGGTAAAGTACTTAACATACCTTCATACGAATGCAACAGGGGTGATGTAATTGCCGTTCGCGAACGCTCAAAATCACTCGAAGTTATCCAGAATTCACTCCAGGGTCGTGTAAACCGCTTCTCATGGTTAGAATGGGATGGCGCAATGATGGCAGGAAAATTTGTTAACTTCCCTGAACGCGAAGAAATTCCTGAAAATATCAAGGAACAGCTCATCGTCGAACTGTATTCGAAGTAATTTATTATCTTGCATTATTTTTTAAAAAAAGGACTTATATGGCCATTTTAGCATTCCAGAAACCTGATAAGGTTATCATGATAACTGCTGACGAGTTCGACGGTGTTTTCGAATTCCGTCCACTCGAACCAGGCTTTGGTATCACAATAGGTAATGCATTACGCAGGATCTTACTTTCCTCACTCGAAGGCTATGCAATTACCTCGTTACGTATCGATGGCGTTGAACACGAATTCTCATCGGTAAAAGGGGTAGTTGAAGATATAACTGATGTTATCCTGAACCTGAAAAAAGTTAGATTCCGTAAACAAATTGAATCGGAAGAAAGTGAAAAAATTAACTTCACCGTTACTGGTAAAGATACTTTCACTGCTGGCGATATAGCCAAACACCTTTCGATTTTCCAGGTACTGAACCCTGAGGTGGTAATCTGCCATATGGAACCTTCAGTGAAACTGAATGTTGAGATTAGTGTGAACAAAGGCAGGGGATATGTACCGGCAGAAGAAAATAAAGTAGCCAATGCTCACATCGGAACCATTTTCATGGATTCAATTCACACTCCCATAAAGAATGTGAAATACAGCATCGAAAACTTCCGTGTTGAACAGAAAACTGACTACGAAAAACTGATTCTGGAAATCAAAACCGACGGATCAATTCATCCGAAAGATGCCTTGAAAGAAGCAGCCCGTATCCTGATTCATCACTTTATGCTCTTAGATCGGAAGAGCGTCGTGTAGGGAAAGAGTGTAGATCTCGGTGGT
>CALCJE010000244.1 GCA_937965665.1 uncultured Bacteroidales bacterium | reverse complement strand
CTGGAGTTCAGACGTGTGCTCTTCCGATCTCCATGAATAACTTTTTGAATACAGATAAAGCCAGTGTGCCTTTCTGGGGATTGGTAGCTATACTCACCGCGCTCGATTTATATTATGCTGCCGGCGAAAAGGACGTGACCAGAGACTGAGTTTCTCAGAATAGTGTTTTTACCAATTCAAAGGTACAAACAGCGTAAAGCGCAGTGATAACTTTCCGGCAAAAACTTTAAACTATTTAATAAGGCCAGAAGGCAGGCTTCTGATTGGAGCCTCCTACTTTATTCCGGCAATCCACGCATTCCGGATTATGAACTTCCCCTTTCTCCGTTAGCGGCCTGCAATCAACAAATTCAATAGGTAACCCCGGAACTGCACCTACAAAAATACGTTTGGTGGTGAGTGTTGACGCACCGAAGAATCCAAGAACCTCATGTGTCGGGTTGGTTACATTATGAAGGTTTCCGGCAATTTTAAATGGCTGGTTTTCATATAAACCGCCCTGGTCGAGGGTGTTTATTTTTACTTTGTTCCAGTAAGCGTACGCCGCATCGCTCAGTGAATACTGGTTTACCAACAGGCTGTACATATACCGTAACCGTTGTGATGAGTAATTGTCGACATAATTCAGTGCATTGGCACGGTATACATTCTCTGTCTGGTTTTCGGTCGAAATGGTAAAGATATTCCTCACATTAACTGTAAGCCAGCAAACAGCACCTTCACTTGTTTCGGGGTAATTTGCAGTATACTGCCAGGTTTCGGTGGCATCAATCCGGTAATTACGGCAGGCGTAGCCGGCAGCATCGAGGTCAACATAAAATTCTATACCTCTGATGGGTTTGAAAGGGTTTGAAGTTGGGATTTCTTTCAGTTTGTAATAAACTGAGTCAACGGGAGGGCCGTCGTTAAGCAGGTCGTAATCAGAAACAATATGATCACCGGCAGGTACTACTATATCAATCTTAAAACTATTGCCCGGTACCAGTTCGGTTTCAGGAATTTTAAAATCATACGTTCCGTCGAGCATATCCCTGCCTTTGTATTCATTGCCCTTGGCATCAATTATTTTTACGTTGCACGATACAATCGGTACAAATTTTGGCATGCTAAGTAATGAAGCCGTCGAAATACTTACATGCTGAATGCTATCACCCCGGTTCACGCCCCCGGTAATAACGTATTTCATTGAATCACTGGCTTTAATTTCGGGATCGAAGCGTTGTATACATGATGACAGCATCAGCGCTAAAATACAGAAACATAAGAGTCGTGCAGGCATGCGCATCATGGTATGGTTATGATATCTCAATTGATAAATCACTTAAATTGTAAAAGGCATTCGTGTTTTATAAAGTAATAATGATATTAGTTATAAAGGCTTGGTTAAAAATGCATTGGTTCAACCAGCCACTAAATCTGAGTCCGTTCCAACATAAGGAAGGATGTCAGTTTTTTATTCAGTGAAAACAGCGTTTCAGCCTGATGATTTTGGGCTTAATACAACTATTTGGTCACCTCGAAAGCACCGGTAACAGTTACCATTTCTCCTTTTTTATTAATTCCTTCAATCATTATCGTGTAGGTCCCAGGCGTATCAGGCGCTGTAAATGTGTATTTTTCGGTGGTCCCGTTATTAATTTTAATACCTGGTTTCCAGAGTACTGTATTGCGCGAGTCAGGATGACCGGCAGTAAAGTCGTAGCCTGCAGTGTTGCAGGTATTTTCGCTGAGGAAGCTGAAGTTAATGAAAATGCCGGCTGATGGAAGATCGATGCCTGCAAAATCAGCTTTTTTCGAAATAATACTAACCACACCACCATAGGTCTGCCCACCTTTAATATAATCATCTTTAACAACTTCGATGCGCGAGATATTTTGAGGTGAAGCAGCAAGCACCTTGGCAGGTTCATCAACAGCAACATAATCGACCATAACGAGCGGTTCGTACAGCGAAACACCCCGGGTACCCAGCACATCAAACCGGGGCTGCCCTTTGCGTTTTCTTACTTTTACCTCGCTTGGCAGTTCATTGAAGTATTCCTCGAGGGTTGGAAGTTGAATATATTTATCGATATAAATGATATTTGAGGGCTTACCGTAGAAAGGATATTTTTCAATTTTCGGGTTTCTTGTGTTCTTCACGCTATCTGTATAATAATGCGCGCTGATCTGTACATTTTGTGCCATATCCTGAAGATTACTCAGATCATTTTCCGACAGGTTTATAGCCGGCGAAGGTAATTGTATAGGCAAGGTGCAGAAATCGTTATCGACCCAGATCTTTACTTTCACCGAGTCAGTTTTTTCGGCACATACAAACAAGTCGCGGGTGCCGGTATACGAGGGCATAGCAAAATGAAACTGTCCTGTACTATCGGTGCGTACCGACATAAAATCACGACCTTCGCCAATAATCGACAAGTTAACCTTTTTATCAATTACCGGTATTCCTGCAGGGTTTTCGGTTAGTTTTCCGGTTATTGAAAGCCCTCGGGTTTCCGGGTAATAGTCGGTTTTACCTGCTAACTTTTTATCAGCCCGAACCACCGCAACCGGTTTCGAAATGTAATTACCCGGTATCACCGAAAGGCAAACATTATTCAGGGGTATATTTTCACCATCTTCATTAACCGGGGCAAGCGAGAGCGAAACTGTAACCGTTTCACGCGCCACGTAACTGTTTTTATCAGCCGATACAAATAAAGCATCACTCATACTGCGGCTCTTGAGCGGAACTGCCTGGGTTGCGCTTCCCTGCGATTTATTGTTTTTTGCCAGAACTT
>CALCJE010000243.1 GCA_937965665.1 uncultured Bacteroidales bacterium | reverse complement strand
TTTTACGTACACTTTCCAGCTGCCTCACAAACGAATCCAGGCCTTTGCCTTCATCAATCATTCCTTTGGCCCACGAAAGCTCGAGGTGGCAATGGGTATTGACAAAACCCGGGCAAAGCATCCCTTTATAAAAACGGATTTCGTGACGTTTATGCTGCAGTTCCTCCAGGGTAAAGATCCCTTCCACAACACCTTCGTCAGTCAGCACGAGCACACTTTCGCGCCGTGGCCCGCCCGAAACCGGAAAGATAATATCCGCCGAAAGATACAGCATGCGTAGCGTTTTTGAGTTACGGACAAAGCTATTGATTTTTTTAAAAGGGGGGATGGATTATTTTGGGGGAAGCTTACGCAGGGTGGGCAGAGCAATAAGGCTTCGTGTTGGGCTGCGCAGCAATAAGCCTTTGTTATTAACGCCAGATATTCGATTCTTTCAGGTGAGTTTTACAGTCTGATTGAGCAATTCAACTTTAAAATTCACTTTTGCATTCAACGCTTTGAATACTTTTATAATTGTTTCAAAACGTGCATCTGTCAAGCTATTTTCAAGCTTGGATATTTGAGCCTTCTTGACTCCAACCAGCTGACCGAGTTCTTCTTGTGTCAAATGCCGTTCCTTTCTTGCCTGTTTAATTGCTTCTCCAAGCAAATCAAGCCGCAATTCATTTTCAAATGCTTCACGTTTTGGAGTACCCGGTTTCCCGATATACTTGTCAGTAACTTCGTCTAAACTAACAGTCTTTAATGGTTTGTCTTTCATGATTTCTTCCTTTCAAAATAAAGCTTTCTTAGTTTCTCTGCTTTTTCGAGTTCTCCTGGAGGTGTCTTGTCAGTTTTCTTAATTATTCCGTGCGTTGAGATAACAATTGTTTCGATTGGTCCTGTCTTGTCCCAAAACGCAAAAAGTCTGTAATGCGTTTTATTAAACAATGTTCTAAACTCCCATATTTCATCTTTCAACTTTTTAAAAGTTCTCTGTCATTCGAAAAACGGGCCTTTTAAAGGTTGTAAATAATTTTGTCTCTTGCTTTTTCGTCGAGATTATCAATAAATTCGGCAGCTTCCTCCAAAAACCGAACCTGAAACTTTCCACTCATACGCTAAAGTTTATGCAAAGATAAATGTTTCTTTATCAGGAAACAAATAATACTTAAAATTGGTTCTAAAACTTGGCTTTAACGGCAGGCGCTCTGGCAAGTGCGGCATTTCATTATTGCTAAACTGTCAGCCAGTACAGAGATTTTTTCAAAAAGGTGGATGGATTATTTTGGCTAAAACATTCGCAATCCGACATCCCTGCCTGCTGACGCAGTCAGGCAGGCGCCATCCCCAATCTTCACTTGTTTAACTCAAAAATCAGCAATACCAGCTGAATTAGCTGGGCTGCCCGACGCGGCAGGCGGGGATTCCGCTCAGCTTGACAGGAGAACAGGATGAAACCCACTAAAACTGTTTGATTTAGGAATTTAGACAGTTCCTATAGCTAATAATTCCGCTTGCATTATTCACCCCCAAAGCCCCAGCTACCGGCTCCCCGCTTGCCACTACTACAACTTACATCTTAAATCTCACCCCTTACAACTTACACCTTACAACTTACACCTCAAAAATCATAACTTTGCTTATCCCCTCACAAAAACCTGAAACATAACTGCAGGAAAAACTGTTTAATGCTCTCTTTTGGTTTATTCACTACTCCTATTCACTAACTTTGCGATTCAATACCATATAATGAAAAAACATACCATTACCACCGGGTTCTCGCGCCTCGACAAAGACCAGAAAATTAATCTCGTAGCATCGCACGTCCCTGATCCTGAAGCTTTCAGCAAAGCCCTGCACGCGTCGTGGCACCGCGACGACGACATCCAGAAAATGATTGACGAATTCAGCGAAAACACCCTCGGGAACTATTTTTTCCCGTATGGGGTAGCGCCTAATTTCCTGATCAATAACAGCATGTATATGGTTCCCATGGTTATTGAGGAGAGTTCGGTAGTTGCGGCAGCCTCGGGTGCCGCAAAATTCTGGGCCGGGCACGGGGGCTTTCACAGCGAAATAGTTGATACCGAAAAAATCGGGCAGGTGCATTTCACCTGGCAGGGTGGTTTCGACCTGCTGAACCGTCATTTTCCTGAAATCCGAAGCCAGATGCTTGCCAACACCGAGCGCATCACGGCCAATATGAAGAAACGCGGGGGTGGGATCAGGGAGATCAGCCTGGTGGATATGACCGGCAAACTGCCCGGCTATTACCAGGTGAAGGCCACTTTTGATACCCGCGACTCCATGGGCGCCAATTTTATCAATTCGTGCCTCGAGGAATTTGCCGATACCTTACGCGAATTTGCAGCCGGCAAACCCGAATTTGCAGCCCATAACCTGCAGGTCATCATGTCCATTTTATCGAACTATACCCCCCACTGCCTGGTCCGCACCTGGGTGGAGGGCGAAATAAAAGAGGATGGTCACCATTACGACGACCTGTATACCGACAGGGAGTTTGTAACCCGTTTCGAAACGGGGGTTCGCATAGCTGAAGTGGATAAATACCGTGCCACCACGCACAACAAAGGAATTTATAACGGTATTGATGCCGTGGTGCTGGCAACAGGCAACGATTTCAGGGCAGTGGAAGCCTGCGGGCATGCCTATGCTTCGCGGAACGGCGAATACAGCAGCCTCTCGAAAGTAGAGATCAGCGGCAACACTTTCAGGTTTTCGCTCGAAGTCCCCATGGCCCTGGGAACCGTGGGCGGGCTTACACACCTGCACCCGCTGGCAAAACTGTCGCTGCAGCTGCTGGGCAACCCCTATGCATCGCAACTGATGATGATAGCTTCTGCTGCGGGGCTGGCCAATAACTATTCGGCGGTAAAATCGCTGGTTACCAAAGGCATTCAGAAAGGTCATATGAAAATGCACCTGCTCAATATCCTGAATGTGTACCTGGCTACCGACGACGAAAAAAAGCTGGCAGTGGAACATTTTAAACACGAAAAAGTATCGCACAGTGCGGTGAATAGTTTCCTGGAGACGATACGGGGGCAGGGTACTTAGTGCTGGGTGCTGAGTGCTCAATGATGAGTGCTGAGTGCTGAGTGCATAGTGCTTGGGAATTAGTGAATATTGAATAGTAAAAATGAAGTGTAAAGATTATCGGTGCTGAAAGGGAATTTTTGAAAAATTTCAATTCTTTTAAACCCTTCAAACTCTTTAAACCGTTCAAACCCTTGTTGCTTGGAAGTGCCTTCTCGTAATGACACTGAAACTTTTGAAATCATTTGAAACCCTTGAAACATTTCAAACCCTTTGAACTCTTGAACCCTTTGAACCCCTGAAACTTTTGAAACTCTTGAAACTCTTGAAATCCTCGTAACCCCGAAACACCAAATCTTCTATTAAACTCAAATAACGGTGTCATTTAACCAGTATTTCAACGCCAAGCTATTACTCACAGCCGAGTATCTTGTTCTGAACGGGGCAAAGGCACTTGCTGTTCCTTTAAAGTTCGGGCAAAGGCTGGAGGTAGACGAAAACCGCCAGGGATATATTTCGTGGCAGTCGGTGGCCCACGATGGCAGCACCTGGTTCAGCGGCACATACGCACTCGCTGATTTCAACAGCATCGAAAGCAACAACCCCGATATTGCAAAACACCCGCAGCGCCTCATGCAGGCTGCAAAAACACTAAACCCCGGTTTTTTAAGCCTTTCACAGGGGTGCCATGTAAAATCTACGTTAAACTATCCCCTGCCCTGGGGACTGGGAAGCAGTTCAACACTGATAGCTGCCGTTGCAGCCTGGGCCGAAATTGATCCGTTTGTGCTTCATTTTTCAGTTTCAAAAGGTTCGGGTTACGATATCGCCTGTGCCATCAGCCCGGGACCGGTTTTATATTCGCTTAACGGTAATCGTCCCACATTCCAGCCTGTGAAGTTTGCACCCACCTTTGCTGATAACCTCTTTTTCGTTTACCAGGGCAAAAAACAGGACTCCGCCGAGGGCATAAAGCAGTTCCGCAATCGAAGCCGGGGCGTAAATGCAGCAGATGTTGAACAAGGCAGCCTGCTTACCGGTAAAATGCTCAACGCCGTTTCACTGCATGAATTCGAACAAGTGATAACCGAGCACGAAAAGCTTATCAGCAGCATACTGGGTATGCCAACGTTGAAGGAAACTATTTTTCATGATTTGCCGGGTGCCGTAAAATCGCTGGGCGCCTGGGGCGGCGATTTTTGTATGCTTACCTGGCAGGCCGGCAGGGCCTCGCTCGAAGATTACCTGAAAAGTAAAGGCCTTAAAATAGGGTTTAATTTCAACGATATTGTACTTTAGCATGCAAATTCAGTTTTCCGATGACCACCCCTGACCTGACAGGTTCCCGTTTAACAGCAGTATTAGCCGCCCCCGTATCCGTTTCATGGCAATCGCCCAGTAACATAGCACTGGTAAAATACTGGGGTAAAAAAGGACGGCAACTCCCGGTAAACCCCTCATTAAGCATGACGCTTTCCGGCGCTCATACAATCACCACACTTACTGCCCTGCCCCGCGAAACAGAAGGTAACGTTAACCTCGACTTCTGGTTCGAAGGAAAACAAAATCCTGCTTTTGGCGAAAGGATGCGGAAATTTGCCGACAGCATCACCGATATTTTCCCCTGGTTGCAACAGGTAAACCTGAAACTCGAAACCCAAAATACCTTTCCCCATTCGGCAGGAATTGCATCCTCAGCCTCGGCATTCAGTGCGCTGGCACTTTGCTTATGTTCCCTCGATAGTGAATTATCGGGCATCATACTCGAAGAATCTGAATTCCGCTCGAAAGCCTCTTTCGTGGCCCGCCTCGGATCAGGTAGCGCATGCAGGTCGCTGTTCCCTGGGTTTACGGTATGGGGCGCAAGCAAAGCATTAAAGGGTTCTTCGGACCTGCTGGCTGTTCCCGTCCCCGACGTACATCCGGTATTTGAAACCTTACACGACAGCATTATCATTGTTAACCGCGGCGAAAAACCAGTCTCAAGTTCCGAAGGCCACGACCGGATGATCGGCCACCCTTTCGCCGAAGCAAGGGTAAAACAGGCTCATAAAAATACAGCAAAACTGCTGGAAGCCTTAAAAACAGGTGACAAGCAAACATTTATGCGAATCACCGAAAACGAAGCCTTTACGTTACATGCGCTGATGATGACTTCGGCCGATGGGTTTATGCTTATGGAACCCGAAACGGTACGTATTATCAGCCACCTGCAACAAGCCCGGAAAGAAAGCGGGCTGCATGTTTGTTTTACCCTCGATGCAGGCCCCAACATTCATATTCTTTATTTTGAAGATGAATTTGAACAAGTTAACAAACTAATTGTTGAAGATTTGCTAAAAAACAATAAACAAAACCAGGTGTTGAATGATTTTTACGGCAGTGGCCCGGTTAAAATGGGATAACTTAACCACTGAATTCTGACAAAGATTATTAAAAATTAAAGGATGACTCATAAAACAGAAATATATTACGGTAAAGTATTGTTATTCGGTGAATACAGTATTCTTTTCAACTCAAAAGGCCTCACCATTCCTTACACTCATTTTACCGGACAGCTCAGTTTTATCAGCGACGACAAATATACCGACTACGATTTCGCAGTACAATCGAACAAACAGTTGAAGGAATTTCTTTCCTTTATGCTGAAACTCGAAGCACAGGGCGAAATGCCTTGTACCATTGATTTCAAAATGCTTGGTGCCGATCTCGAAAAAGGCTTGTATTTTGAATCGAATATTCCACAGGGTTACGGTATAGGCAGTTCGGGGGCGCTGGTAGCCGGTATCTACAACCGTTATTGTACCGATAAAATTGAAGCCAACGAATTTATCTCGGGCAAGGAAATCAGCCGGTTGAAAGAAATATTTTCGAAGCTCGAATCGCTTTTTCATGGCAAAAGCAGCGGCATCGACCCGCTGAACTGTTACCTGCAACATCCTTTGCTTATTCATTCACGCGACGATATTGCCATCACCGGGGTTCCGCGCAGCAAGTTCGAGAGCGAAGGCGTTATTTTCCTGGTCGATACCGGCAAAATCGGGAAAACCGGCCCGCTGGTAAATCATTTCCTTGAGCAAATGCGTTTTAAGGAATATGAAAACCTGTTCCGTACCGACTATATCCCCTGGGTGAACCAGTGCATTGCCGACCTGCTGAGTGGTAACATGCGTTCGTTTTTTGAATCGTTGATTAAAGTCTCCACATTTCAGCTTCAGCATTTTATCAACATGATCCCCGATAATTTTATCCCTGCCTGGCAATATGGCCTTGATTCGGGGAAATTTCAGCTGAAACTTTGCGGATCCGGCGGTGGAGGCTTTTTACTAGGATTTACAACCGATTACACTGCTGCCAAAAATTACTTTGCCGGCCAGAAGAGCGACCTTATACCAGTTTACAAATCAAACTGACAAAAGCGTTACCCTCCATCCCTGAATTTAATTGTACTGTAATTCCGGCAGGTGAGCAGGTATAATCTCCTTCTCTTTTTTATCATCTGCGTATGCATTACTTTTGTGATGTACATACTTTCTATTCAGAAAAATAATGAAACATTCCTTTACCATTTCAGGCCAGGTAGTTGATGTTGTTTCCGGCAATATTTTCGCGGGAACAATCAGTGTGAAAGATGGAAAAATTGAGGCAGTAACACCTTGCCGAGACGCTGACGATCAATATATAATTCCGGGTTTAATCGATGCGCATGTGCACATCGAGAGTTCCATGCTGGTGCCGGCTGAGTTTGCCCGGCTTGCGGTGGTTCATGGTACTACGGCCACGGTTTCCGATCCCCACGAAATAGCAAATGTGCTGGGCCTGCAGGGCGTTGATTTTATGATAAATAATGGAAAACAGACGCCCTTCAAATTTCATTTCGGGGCACCATCGTGCGTACCGGCAACAGGTTTCGAGTCATCAGGAGCCTTTATTGATGCAGCACAGGTTGAAGAATTATTAAAAAGAGATGATATTCACTACCTGTCGGAAATGATGAATTTCCCGGGCGTTATTTATGGCGACCAGGAAGTACACCAAAAGCTGGCCTGGGCAAAGCATTACAACAAACCTGTCGACGGGCATGCTCCGGGGCTTGATAGTGAAAGTATAAAAAAATATGCTGCGGAAGGTATCACTACCGACCACGAATGTACCACCCTCGACGAAGCTGTCCAAAAGATTAATGAAGGCATGCACATCCTGATCCGCGAAGGCAGCGCTGCCCGTAATTTCGACGCGCTGGTGGCATTGCTGGGAACCCATCCCGAAAAAGTGATGTTCTGCAGCGACGACAAGCACCCCGACGACCTGGTAGCCGGGCATATCAACCTGCTTATCAAACGCGCGATGGCAGCTGGTTTCAGCCCCATGGATGCCATCCGTGCCTGTACGCTTAACCCTGCGAAACACTATAAATTAAATTGCGGACTACTTCAACCCGGCGATGCAGCTGATATGGTAATTATTGACAATTTAACTTCTTTCATCCCAATACGTACTTACATTAACGGCGAACTGGTTGCTGAGCACGGCAAAACCCGCATTGCAACAGGCAGCTACGGTTCACCTAACAGTTTCCATACCAACCAGGTTACACCTGGCGATCTGGAAGTTGCTGCCAAGCCAGGCAAACTAAAAGTAATAAAAGCCTTTGATGGCGACCTGGTAACTGAAAAAATACTGGAAACGCCTACCCTGCACGAGGGAAAAGTTGTAAGCAATACCGAAAAGGATATTCTGAAAATTACCGTGATCAACCGTTACAAGCCTTCAACACCTGCTATCGGTTTTATTACCGGTTTTGGTTTCAACAAAGGAGCCATGGCCTCAACCGTGGCACACGACAGCCATAATTTGATCTGCATAGGCACGAGTGATGAAGATATGGCCCGGGTAATCAACAGCCTGGTCGAAAACAAAGGAGGTATAGCAGTTACTGATGGTCACAACCTCGATGTGCTGCCGCTGCCTGTAGCCGGTTTAATGGGAAATGCTGATGGCTATGTAGTTGCCGCGAAGTACGAAGCCATCAACCATAAAGCCCGGGCCCTTGGCGGAAGCTTGCAGGCTCCTTTTATGACCATGTCGTTTATGGCGCTGCTGGTGATCCCCGAACTGAAGTTAAGTGACCAGGGATTGTTCGACGGAACAAAGTTTGCATTTACAAACCTGTTTGAATAGTCATAAAAAGGGATTTCGATAAAGATTAGTCCAGGCCTGAATTATATCCTGCCACAGCATTGGAAAAATATTTTATATTTACCTATGAATAAATTTACATATTTACGAACCGGTAATGTATTTATTTATATTTTTGCAAAAAAATTAATGAAATGACTGATCACTTGAAACTTGACATTGTTAAACTTGAAGCCGCAGCAAGTAAACTGCGTGCCATGGCTCATCCTATGCGTATAGCCATAATTGAACTGCTGAACAACAACAAAAAACTCAATGTAACCGAAATATACGAAGCATTACATATCGAGCAGGCTGCAGCATCACATCATCTTAACATCCTGAAAAGCAAAGGAATACTTGCTTCGAAACGCGATGGAAAACAGATCCACTACTCGTTAAAGAACAGTACGCTTCTCGACATTATAACCTGTATAAACAAATGTAACGAGGCACAATAAAACGGCGAAAGCCTTTTATTGCGCCCCTACTTGTTGAGTTTTTACAAATCCCAGGTTTCTTCATCTTCCCAATTCATGCGCACCTCAAATAATTTGGGGTGCATTATTACTTTTTCGGGCTGAATCTTCTTTATAAATATTCCTGTATCCCAACGACCGTTGGCATTTACATCCATAATTGCCTTCAATCCGTATTTGCCGGGTGGTAAAAGCCCGAAATCAGCACTCTTTTCGTTGGTGATAATGCGCTGATCCACAACCAATCCCTTGTCAGTAAGCAATTGGATTATAACCGGGTAACTTTTATCCTTGCGGGTTACCAATACTGTAAACTTTCCATATTCTTCAGGCGATTTCACCTGGAAAGCGATATGCGTTGAATCGCATGTATCCCTGTAAATTCCGGTAAACGCAGCTTTGGGGATATAAACATCATATTTGTCGGTCGGGTTCCAGTTGTATGTGAGCTGCAAATGCCGGTGAATGCTGTCCGTAAACCTGATTTCGGGTTTAAATGCAAGTGTATCCTTAGAAGCAATGCGGGTGCAAACAATTTTATTTAAATTATATTCGCCGACCGGGTTCACGAATGAAATAATCAAAGGCTTATTATATCCAAGCACCCGGCTGCCTGCAGTTGAAGTAAATGTAAGGCGGGGAGCCTTTTCAGGATTGCGGGGTTTACCCACCACTTTCATTTCGGTTGAAATATTGATGGTATCGAGAATTACACCCCGATCGGAAATTTCGAGTTTCAGCGTATCAGGTTTATTCAGCAGCCAGGCATTCAGTGTATCATTTGTATGGTTCCATTCCTGCAAAGCCCAGGGCAACGAATCGGGTATATTTAAAGCCCGGAACGACGGTTTGGATGTTGGGAAACGGAATACAACAGATAGCTTATTTTTAGCGGCAATCACGCTTTTCATCACCTTCTGAACCGAATCCGGCTGGGGAAATATGGTCATGTTAACCAGGGTTTCCTTTTTCAGATCTGCTTTTTTCATAGCCACCGAATCATTCAGGTTGATAGCATTATAATAGGGCTGAACTGAATCGCTGCTAAAACCAACCATTTCGGTGGGCAGGTTGAACATATAATCGTTATTCCCGTCCATGAGGGCCACGGCGCAATATTTGCCGGAAGCCAGGTTGTTAAAATGAAAATTCCCGTTATCGGAGGTCCGCGAAACATAAACGGGGATATGTTTCATAGGTATTGAATCGGAGAAATCCTTGTACAAGCCAACAAATACGCCTTTTGCAGGCAAGCGGGTAAATGCATCGGTAACACTTCCCGAAAGACTCAGGGAGTCAATTTCATTGCCGGTTGAAAATGCAAAATTAAAATTTGGGATGGGGTTGCTTTCATTCAGATCGACAATAGCCTCTCCAAAATAGAAGTTATACGTTGTATTCTGCAACAAGGTATCCTCCAGTTTTACAACCACATCGCGGCCACGCCTGATGTTGATTTCCGGCACTTTTTTCAGTGGTGGTGATATCAGCAGGAATTTTTCGGGCGATTTCAACTGTATATACTCATCGAATGTAAGCACAAGTTTATTCCCGTGAAAATTGGTGGAGAGCGCCTTAGGCTCCGAACTTACCAGTTTGGGTGGGGTAACATCTTTTGGCCCGCCTGTAGGTGATACAATGGTAGCACATGCAAGCGTGTAGAAAGCCAATGCTGAAGGCACAAAAAACTTCAGTATATTGAAAATATTCTGTTTCAGGTTGAAAGGCATTGTTCAGGTGAATTTGCTTTTGCAAAGATGCGAAAAATTTGGGGAGGAAATGTAAACACCCATGGATTGAATAAACCATGTGGAATCCGGCTTTTAAATCAAATGCCCGCTTCCGGATTTATCTCTTAAATCAACATAAAATGCGCAAAGCGATGGTTTTATAAATAAATGATTTTCAATTAAAAACAGCTAAATTATATATGCATATCACCATAATATCTGCCGGATTAGAAATTTGCAGGGTAATCAAAAAGCTGCATTTAGGTAAAATCGCAGTTAATTGCATTTCGCAAAAGGCCTCTGCATCTACGAAATTAAGAATAATGAAATTTTAACGGTCAAATTTATCCTATCAAAGAAAAACCTTGCATAAACTTACAATATTCATTATCTTAGCTTGCCATTAACCAAAATCCATAGTTATTTATACATCACGAATATGAGACAGGATACCATAAACCACAGTCAGAAATACCACCTGGGGTTTGACCTGGGATCCATTTCGCTGAACACAGTGCTGATGGATGAGGATCGCAATATTGTTGAAAACCGTTACACGTATTGCGAAGGCCGGCCATTTTATGTGTTGAAGAATATTCTTGAAGATATAATAAACCAATACGGAGCCGGACAAATTGGCTGTATTGCGCTTACCGGAAGCGGTGGCAAAAAAGCTGCCGAGCTGATTGGGGGCTCCTTTATCAATGAAATTATTGCACAATCAACTTCAGCATCGGAGTTATACCCGGAAGCAAAGACTATTATCGAGATGGGCGGCGAAGATTCAAAGCTTATCCTGATGGAAAACGGCAAGGAGAACGGGCATTCGCGCCTGGCCGATTTTGCCCTGAACAGCCTATGTGCAGCTGGCACAGGTTCCTTTCTCGATCAGCAAGCCAAGAGAATAGGTGTATCCATCGAAAATGAATTCGGTAACCTGGCATTGCTGTCGGAAAACCCGCCCCGCATTGCCGGCCGTTGCAGTGTGTTTGCCAAAAGCGACATGATACACCTGCAGCAGATTGCTACACCGCTTCACGATATTGTTGCCGGGCTTTGCTTTGCTGTAGCCCGCAATTTCAAAAGTAACCTCGGCAGGGGTAAAAAATTCAAGGCACCATTTCTTTTCCAGGGAGGAGTGGCTGCTAACGCAGGAATGGTAAGGGCTTTTCGCGAAATATTCGAACTGAAGGACGACGAACTTATCATCCCGGAATATCATGCCTCCATGGGCGCTATTGGCGCTTTGTTTCATGTCCTTTCCAACGGAAGGGATGCAACACCTGCATTTAAGGGCGTGGGCGATCTGAACAATTACCTGCAGAATAGAGAATACGAAAATATTGCCCACGAACCGCTGGTGGTCTCTGCAGCCATTTATAACAAAGAAGTGAGAGTACATAAAATACCAGGGCAGAAAATAAAAGTTGCGCTGGGTGTCGATATCGGTTCGCTGAGCACCAATGTGGTGCTGATTGATGCTGAACACAATGTAGTTGCCCGCCGCTACCTGCCTACAGCAAGCAAACCACTGAATGCCGTGCAACGCGGGTTGAAAGAAATATTCGAAGAAATAGGTTCCGAAGTTGAGGTAGTTGCTGCCGGAACTACAGGCTCGGGTCGTTACCTTATTGGCGACTTTATTGGTGCTGACCTCATTCGGAACGAAATTACGGCACAAGCCACTGCTGCCATCGACCACGATCCGACCGTTGATACCATATTCGAAATCGGCGGTCAGGATTCGAAATATATCTCCATTCAGGATGGTGTTATTGTAGATTTTGAAATGAACAAAGTATGTGCTGCCGGCACAGGCTCGTTCCTGGAAGAACAGGCCGAAAAACTGAATATCAACATCATTAATGAGTTTGAAGAACTGGCACTGGCTGCCAAAAACCCGGTACGCCTGGGCGACCGCTGCACGGTTTTCATGGAATCGGACCTGAACTCGCATCAGCAGCGGGGCGCCGATAAGGATAACCTGGTGGGCGGACTGGCATATTCCATTGTTCAGAATTATATACAAAAGGTAGTTGGCGATAAACCGGTAGGCAACAAAATATTTTTCCAGGGTGGAGTTACCAATAACAAATCCGTGGTAGCTGCATTCGAGAAAATTACCGGCAAACCCATCATCATCCCCCCGCATTTCGATGTTACCGGGGCCATTGGTGCAGCCATCCTGGCTCAGAAATCGATGGCCGAAGGACAGCCTTCGCGTTTCAAGGGGTTTCATATCAGCGAGCTGCCGTTCAGCATCGATAGTTTTACCTGTAAGTCGTGCACCAATCACTGCGAAATACAGAAAGTGAAAGTAGCCGGCGAAAAGAAAGCGCTATTCTATGGCGGGCGGTGCGAGATGTATGAAGTTGACGATCGCAAGGGCAAAGGAAAAGACATACCAAACTATTTCGAGGAAAGGCTCAAATACCTGGTTGGCGATTTTGAAGAAAAACCGGCTGATGGACGCATCACAATTGGTATACCGCATGCCCTGATGGTTTTCTGGCAGCAATTTCCATTCTGGCGCACTTTTTTTAATGAACTCGATTTCAGGATTGTGCTCTCCGATCCCACGGATTACCAGCTTACAAAAAAATCGCTTGAGATAATGGTCGCCGAAACCTGCTTCCCGGTTGAGATCATACACGGCCATGTAGAAAACCTGTTACAGAAAAATGTCGACTTCGTTTTTCTGCCGTTTATCGTAAATGCTAAAGGTGCCAAAACAAATCCAACCAATAATCCCAACTGCCCCTGGATACAAACCTATCCCTTCATGCTGCGCAGCGCCTTTACCGATCCTAAAACCAGGGATAAATTCCTTACCCCTACCCTTCATTTCCGTTATTTCGGCAAGGTACTCAACAACGAGATTTCCTCGTTTATGAAGGAGAAATTTGGTTTTGCAAAATCAAAAACATTAAAGGCAATACTCAGGGCCGATGATCAGCAAACCATGTTCGAAACGGTTTTACGCTCACGCGGTCGCAGCATACTCGATAACCTGCCCTCCGACAAAAAAGCCATGGTTATACTTGGCCGGCCATATAATACCGGCGATCCGGCATTAAATCTCCGCCTGGTTGAGAAGCTCATCAACCTGAACACCATCCCGATCCCGCTCGATTTTCTGCCATTGCAGGAAGAAAATATTTTTGACGATTACCGCATGATGTACTGGCCCAACGGGCAAAAAATACTTGCAGCATCGCGGCTGATACGGAAAAACAAAAATTTGTTCGGCGTTTACCTGGGCAATTTCCGCTGCGGCCCTGATTCGTTTATCACGCATTATGTAAGGGAGGAAATGAAAGGCAAGCCCTACCTGCACCTGGAAGTTGACGAACACAGCGCTGATGCCGGGCTGGTAACACGGCTCGAAGCGTTTCTCGACAGCCTGGAAGGATACCTGAAAGTGCAGGGAGCAAATGCTTTGCCTTCAAAATTCGATCATTCCCAGGTTAATAAACTCGAAGGCCGGACATTGTACTTTCCTTATGCCCGCGATACGGTGCATGCCATGGCCGCAGCATCACGTTTGTGCGGAATCAAAGCCGAGGTGCTCCCCATGCCCGGGCCCTACGAAATTGAGATTGCCAGAAAGCAAACCAACGGGCAGGAATGCTTCCCTTTTATTGCCACCCTGGGCAGCTTCCTGAAAAAACTAAAAGAACCCGGCGCCGATCCCTCGAAGATGACATTTTTTATGCCCGACCACAACGGCCCCTGCCGTTTTGGAGATTATAACAAGTTGCACCGCATCATTTTCGACAGGCTGGGATTTTATGAAGCTGAAATTTTAACCCCAACAAACGATAATTCGTATGCCGAAATAGCACCCGGCAAATCGGCTAAATTCAGGCTTAATGCCTGGAAAGGAATTGTGGCTACCGACCTGCTGAAGAAAATGGTACAGGAGAAAAGGCCTTACGAAAAAGTGAAAGGCTCCGCCGAAACGCTTTACCAGTATTGGCTTCAAAAGGTTATTGAATCGGTTGAAACCGGGTCGGGAACCTTACCCGGGACGCTTGAACAGGCTGGAAAAGCTTTCAGAAAGCTCGAAGTGGTTGAAGGCAAACGAAAGCCAGTTATCGTAATTGTTGGCGAAACATTTATGCGCGATAATCCATATTGCAGTTCGTACCTGGTCGAAAAACTGGAAGCCCTGGGTGCAGAAACCATTATGGCGCCTTTCGGCGAATGGCTCATTTATTCTTCGTACCGTTATGAGCGCGACAGCATCTGGAAAGGCGATATTAAAGGCTTGTTTAAAGCCAAAATACAGCAATGGGGACAGCATTACACCGGCAACAAGCTGAAAAATTCAGTGAAGAATTTCGTGGAAATGGAGCGGGAAATAGAGCTTGAAGAAATGATGGAAAAAAGCGCACCCTATATCCACAAAGACTACGACGGAGATCCGATTGCTGCCTTTGGAACAGCCGGCGGGCTGGTGAAAACCAACATTTCGGGTGTAATTTATATTATGCCGTTTACCTGCATGCCGGGTACCCTGGTGGCCTCTGCCAGCAACGAATTCCGTCGTAATAACAACAATATACCCTGGGAGAACATTGCCTACGACGGACAAGAATCAACCAATATCGATTCGCGGCTCCAGGCCTTTATGCATCAATGTAAATTATATGCAAAAGCCAATAACTTTTCCCAGGAGAGGGTGATGACCGTATAAGCGTTTAAGGTTGATCCATATGTTGATCGTCTTTCCTTGTGCAACCACATAGTCAGTTTTTCCTATCCCGGGAAATCCATTTGCCTCACCAGCTTTCCTGCTGTGAAGAATAAATTTCCACAGCAGGAATTTCTATTTTCCTGCGCAGGAAAATTTATTTCCACAGCAGGAAATCAACATCCCAGCATTTTCAACAAAATACCAGGCCTGTGATGCCCGGTAAATTTCTGCATTGTCTCAATTTTGATATGAATATGAATTCGATATAAAAACCAAAAGTAATTGAAAATAAAGGAATAAGGTTGGATTTAAATTCATTCTTCTTGTTATTAAGGTTATAAGAACAAAAAAAATAAGGTAATTATTTGCTTCAACCTTATTGTATTATTTCAACCTTTGTAAAGGCAAACATAAAGACAGAATCCAACCTTATTACCTTATTGATTTTAAACATCATATAGAATTGTCCGATAGTTTTATATCGAACTCACATGAATATTAACAAAATTCAAGGCAGGTTTTACAACACGTCTCACTATGCTGCGTATCTTTACACACACCTAATTTCCTGCTTTATGAAGTTTAATGGCTTAAGGTATTTCATATTTTTTTTGTTGATCGGAGTAAACACCGGTTTGTTTGCCCAACAAAAGAACACTTCTGATGGATTGCAACAGATCGCTGATCAGGAAAAAGCTGCTTACAGCAAGTTGATGCAGCCACGCGAAGCGCTAATCGTAAATAATTACGACCTGAAATACCACAGGTTTTTTCTTTTTGCTGATCCTTCCATTAACTCGATAGGAGGTTCGGTAACTTCATATTTTGTGGCTACCCAACCCGGTATGGAAAGCATTCAATTTGAATTGTACAAAACACTTTCGGCTGACTCGGCATTTTATCATGGATCCAAGAAAACGCCAACCCATAATGGCAATGTGGTTGAGGTCTCTTTTGGCAGGGAGGTTCCACAGGGAAGTCTCGATTCGGTTACCATCTTTTACCATGGCGATCCTACCTCCAGTGGTTTTGGCTCTTTTGGCCGGGAATTCCATGCCGGCGCCTGGGCTTTATGGACACTTTCGGAACCTTACGGAGCCTCCGACTGGTGGCCTTCGAAAAATGACCTGACCGACAAAATCGATTCTATTGATATGTTTGTGGAGATCGGAAGAGCACACGTCTGAACTCCAGTCACTTAGGCATCTCGT